>JALOLM010000197.1 GCA_025455985.1 Candidatus Nanopelagicales bacterium
GGAGATCAGCCTATGCTCGCGCCATGGACTGCATTTTCTGTGCCATCGTCGCCGGTGACCTCCCCTCGCAGCAGATCGCCGAAACCGAGACGGTGCTGGCGTTCATGGACATCAATCCCGCGACCCGGGGGCACGCGCTTGTCATCCCGAAAGCGCACGCCGCGGACCTCGTTGAGATCGACCCGACGGACCTCGCCCACTGCTCTGCGATGGCACAGCAGATCGCGACGCGTTCGCTGGAGCGGCTCGGCGCCGACGGTGTGAACCTCGTCAACGCCTGTGGTGTGGCGGCCTGGCAGACCGTGTTCCATTTCCACATCCACGTGGTACCCCGCTACGCCGGTCGGGACGGTCTGGAACTGCCATGGATTCCAACGCCGGGCGATCCTGAGGAGATCGCCGAGGCCGCCGAAGCCTTGCGCTGAACCGACGCGGCTCTCAGCTCCAGGAGTCGGCCAGGTCCTGCGCTTCGCGACGCGAGGAGACTCCGAGTTTGCGATAGATCGAAACGGTGTGACTTTTCACCGTCTCCCGTGACAGGAACAGGGAGTCCCCGATCTCGCTGAGCGTCATCCGTCCGCGCAGCAGCCCCCAGACCCGCATCTCTGCGGGGCTCAACTTCTGTAGCGGACTACTTGCCGCGTACTCGCCTTCGGCCCGCTCGGCCCACAGCCGGCACAGGCTGAGCGGCTCCTCAGCGCGAAGTTCACATTCAGCGATGAAGCGGCGATAGGCATCGACGTCACCTCGCCGGATGGACGCAAGGGCACACACCGCGCCCGCCATTGGCCGGTACCAGGGCAGCAGCGGTTCGAGACGCGAACGGGTTGTGTCCAGCGCCGTGATCGCGGTGCGAGTGTCTGACGCGCTGCCTCGAAATGCGCTGAGCGCGACCAGGCCGATCGCCAAGACACCGGAGGTGGATTTCATGTCCGAGAGGTGGTTGAAGGCGAACGCCCGCTGCGCTTCTTCGATGGCCTCACACCCCTCGGTGTCGCGACCGTTGGCAAGAAGAATCAGCCCGCGCATAGCCAGCGACTCCACCAGGGTGGAAGGCACTCCGATGGCCTTGGCCACCGCTACCGCCCGATCCACCGATTCCAGGGCAGCGGGATCACCGGCGAAAGCGAGGTCGAGCCCGAGGATCAACTCGGTCAGGGCGCGGATCGGGTCGTCCACAGGTGTAGCGGCCAGTGCGGCGGCGGCAAGTGCGGCCGCCTGTTGGTAGCCGTTCGTCCCCCTTCCTGTGGTGGCGATCAGAGTCGCAAGATGGGGACCCACCGGGTGGTCGCCGAGGTTTTCCTGCCAATCGTTGGGAAGGTGCTCCAGGGTTGCCGTGGCGTAGTGAAGGACCTTCCCGAAATCGGAGTCGGCCATGTTGGCCCAGGCCGCCGCCATGCTCAGTTCCGGCGACGAAAGGACCGTGGTCTCACCTGCGCGGTCTACCCAGGACTTGACCGTGGCCGTGCGGCCCTGCAGCAGGCTGCTGCGTGCTGCAGGCCAACAGACCCGACCCATGGTGGCTGGCTCGCCGCTGGTCAGTGCGAATTCGACAGCCAGATCAGGATGGCCGTGCTCGAGGTACCATCCGGCCGCTTGGGCGCGCACGGATCTCAGTCGATCGGGGTGTTCACGCTTCAGCCAGCCGATCGCGCAATCCTGCAGCAGTGGGTGGTAGTGGTACCAGTGGTCGTCTGTGCGCTGCAGCAGCACGGTGTCGATCGCCTGAGCCAGGAAGTGCCCGGCCCGGCTCTGGCCAGTGACCGCGGTCGCCAGGTCGTCACTCACCGTGCCCAGCGCGGCGGTTGCGATGACGAAGTCATGCAGGTCCGCGGGTAGCGGATCCAATACTTCGGCCTCGATGAACTCGTCGATGGAGTCGATGTCATTGCGAGCATGGCCGGTCTGGGACATGAGGAACACGGCAGCGGGCCAGCCCTCAGAGGCCGTCTGCACGCGCGCTACCAGCGCCTCGGCCACCGGTCCCCCGGAGAACTGTTCCAGTGCGGCTCGGGTCTCGAATGAGCCGAAGGCCAGTTCCTTCCTGCCAACCTCTGCGAGCCGGCCCTGCTCGCGCCATAGGGGCAAGGGCAGGCCTTTGAGCGAACGACCCACCAGGGCGATCCGGGAGCCCTCCGGAAGTGCGTCGACCAAGGACTTCACCACAGAGCGGGTTGGCTTCCCAGCCAGGTAATGGACATCGTCGAGGACCAGCGTGACCGGTGTCGCGATGTCGGAGACCGACACGAGGAACTCGGGCAGCACCCGGCGCGAGTACGCCGGCTCCTCGAGCGTGAGTGGACCTCGCGGCGCGCGGAAGTGGGGGATCGACCGGTGGAAGGAACTGATCACCGTGGACAGCAGCACCACAGGGTCCGAATCCGTCTCGTCGCAGGTGGCCCAGACGACCGGGGCCTGTGACCGGGATGCCCACTGGATCGCGGTGGTGCTCTTTCCGTATCCCGCGGCTGCGGTGATGGCGATGATCTCGGCGTCGGGACGCAGATGGCTCAGCACGGCGTCGCGGGTCACTTCGGTGTGCCGCACACGCGGCGGGCGCGACTTCATTGCGGGTGTCCCCCGCGCCGTTGTGGGCTCGGTCTGTGTCACCGAAGTCCGTCCCTGCTACGTCCAGTCGTGCGTGCCTGCCGACGTGTTTCCCACACTGTAGGCGAAGTCCGGCGGGAGCCTCTACTAGCGTGCGGCTACCCGGGGTTGTCCGTGGCCGGACGCACTACGTGGGGCAGGGCCTCGTTGGCGGCGTCCTCATCCTCCTCGGTGTAGTCGCCGTCGTAGGGGGAGAAGTAGGCCAACGGGTAGCGCCGGGCGAAGTTCTTGACGAACGAGGTGATCAGCGCGGCGATCGGCAGCGACATGAAGGCGAGCATCGGCCCGCCGATCGCACCGCCGGCCATGGCGGAGCCGAAGGCGACCCCGCCGTTGATCTCCATGGTGCGGGCGCTGATCTTCGGGCTCAGGAAGTAGTTCTCCATCTGCTGGTAGATCAGCGTCCACGCCAGCAGGATCAGCGCCGCCGTCACGCCTTGGATGCCCAGGGTGAGCAGGATAGGTACGGCCGCTCCGATGTAGGTTCCGATCGCGGGGATGAACTCCGCGACGAAGCCTTCGAAGATGGACATCGGCAAGGCGATCGTCCAATCGATGCCGACCAGCATCATCGCGAAGAAGAACAACCCACCATTGATGATCATCAGGAGGAGTCGCGAGTACAAGTAGCCGCCTGTCTGTTCGATGGCGGTGTCCCAGGCCCATCCGAGGCGTTGCTGACGGTCCGGCGGGAGCTTGCGCAGGATCGCCCGCCGGATGCGGGGCGCGTCGGCTGCGAAGTAGAACGCGAACATCGCGATGGTGAAGAACTGGAACACCAGCCCGATGGTGGTTCCCGCGAAGCCCATGATGTCGCTGGCGTTGTCCTGGACCCAGTCCTGGACGTTCTGCTGTGCAGTCGCGAACGCCGGATCGGTCTTGGACGTCGGGAAGTCCGTCCCGAACTGTTCATTGATCTTCGGAACAGCCGCCTTGAGGGAGTTGGACATTTCGCCGGCGACGTTGACCAGACCTGGGATCATGATGAACGTCAGGACGATCAAGAATGTCGCCGATATCGCGAAGACCAGGCCGGTGGCGGCCCCGCGCCTCATGCCGCGCTTCATGTGTAGATGGTTGACTGCCGGCTCCATCGCGATCCCGAAGAACAGCGCCACGAAAAGCATGCTCAGCAGACTTCGGGTCCTCGTGGCCATGACGATCAGGACGGCGGTGATCAGCACCACCAGCACCACGCGCCAGATGATCTTGCGCACCATCGGCATCACCCACGGCGGCGGTTCGGCCACCGGCGGCGCAGTATCAATGTCCGGACGTGCGGGCATGGCGTCGCCGAACGCAGCCTCCCCCCGCTCGCGCTCCACTTTGTCGGACGATTCCATGGTCAGTCCCCTCCTTGAAGATCACCGTATGCATCTGGTGCCCCGTGACACTCACCCCACCTGCGCCCGTTGCGGCACGTGCAGGGGTCGCCGGGTCCGCGCGTGGCGTCCTCGGCGCGATACCAGTCACGTAGCCCCGCGGCGTCCCGGCCCGACCGCACCAGTCCGGCCATCACCTGCATGGGCTGGTCGACATGGCTGAAGAAGGTCTTGTAGGAGGGGCACAAGTAGTGCAGCCCGGATTCGCCGTCCGGGGTGGTCGCGAAGCGGTCTTTGGGACAACCCCCGTTACACGCGAAACGCACGTGGCATTGCTGGCAGTAGGTGGGCAGAGTCGTGAGTTTCGCCTGGCCGAAGGCGCGTTGCGCGGGTGACTCCACGAGCTCCAGCAAGGTCCTGCCCCCGGTGATATTGCCCAGCAGATAGTCCGCTTCCACATAGTGGTCGCAGGAGTAGAGATCGCCGTTGTGCTCCAGAGCGACGGCGTCGCCGCATGTGCGGGCATGCACGCACAACCCCACCTGGTCCATGCCCAGCCAATGGGCCAGCGAGGTATCGAACATCTGCACAAAGACGTCGCCGACGTCGTGGCGGGCCCACTGCTCGAACACATCGATCAGGAACAAGCCGTACTGCTGCGGCGCGACAGACCTCGAACTGACCTGGTCGCCGGACTGGGTGTACAGCAGCCGGTGTCGGCCGCCCCAACCCTGCTGGGTCGCCTCGATGTCGGTGGCGCTCATGCGCTCGACGATGGGGATGAACTGGATGAACTGCGCCCCCAACTGGTCGCGCAGGAAGCTGTACACCTGTCGGCCGTGGTCGGCGTTGGCCGCGTTCACGGTAGTAAGTGCGTTCCACTGCGCCCCGTGTGTGCGCAAACGGTCCAGACCTGCCATCACGCGGTCGAACGTGGGCTTGCCGCCCTTGTCGGTGCGGTA
>JALOLM010000198.1 GCA_025455985.1 Candidatus Nanopelagicales bacterium
GCGGCGACAAGATCCTTGACCGGCGCGCCCCCCGCGTCAGTCACCGGACTTCTCCTGGAACGCCTGCGCGGCAGCCTGCGCCTCCCCCGTGGACATCGTCGCGATGGCGGCGTCCACCTCGCGTTCGAAGGCATCCGACTCGGACGAGTCCATCCCGTGGTCGAGCAGCGACTTGGCCAGCGCAAGTGCGGTGGGGGGCTGCGCGGCGAGCCGCTGAGCCAACTCCTGTGCGGCCTGCTCGTGCGAGCCGACAGGCACCACCCGGTTGACCAGGCCGAGACGCCGGGCCTCCTCGGCCGTCAGGTGCTCGCCAAGGAAGAGCAACTCCTTGGCCCGCACCCAGCCGACGGTTCTCGGCAGCAGCGCGGAGATCCCGCCGGTGACACTCAACCCAACGCCCACCTCTGGGAACCCGAACCGGGCGTCCTCCCCCGCCACAACGAGGTCGCACCCCAAGGCGAACTCCGCCCCGGCGCCGAGCGCGTAGCCGTGGACGGCGGCGATGACCGGAACTGGGAGCGCCCGGATCGCGCGGGTGACGTCCTGGATCCGCTGCAGCCGCAGCCGGGCTGCAGTCTCGTCCTCAACGGGCGCCGGTTCCTTCAGGTCGTGGCCGGCACAGAACGCACGACCACGACCGGCCAACACAACGGCCCGCGCTTGTTCGGTGCCTGCTCGCTCAAAGGCCGCAACGAGGCCATCCACAAGTTCCGGGACCACAGCGTTGAGACGATTAGGTCTATTGAGGTGCACCACCGCAATAGGGCCGACGGTCGTATACGAGACGCACTCGTTCACTCCAGAACTGTAGCCCGGCTTGGCGGTCGGCAGTGACGTTGCGCAGCAGTGGGGACACCCGAGGCGGCAACCGACGGCTGCCCACTGCTGCACCTGCGGTTACCGTTGATATCAGTCCCCTGAACCACCGGAGAGCATATGGCCACGGCCATCGATACTGAAGAAACACGCCTGCCCGACCCAATCACCACAAGTGCACCGCTGCCCAAGGTCTTCACGCGGCATCTCAGCGGCGTGGGCCTCGCCTTCGCAGCCCTGTTCTTCGCTTTCTCGCTGTTTCCCTCACTACTTCCCCGCGCGGGCTATGTCCAGGGCATCGCGTCAGGTATCACGATCATGATCGGGTACGGGATCGGCGCCGGTATCCAGTCCCTGTGGGGCTTCTTGGAGATACCGCTGCCGCGTCCCCCGTGGCGGCGGCGAATCAAGGCCGTCCTCCTAGTCCTGATCGGCCTAGCAGTGGCCTCTTCCTTCTGGCAGTACGTCGGCTGGCAGAACGAGGTTCGGCGCATCTTCGACAAGCCACCGATCTCGCCGACCACATGGCCGGTGATCGCGGTCGTGACCGTGCTGGTGGCCGCGCTGATCCTTGTTGTGTCCCGGTCTCTTCGCAAGCTCGCCGCGTGGGGCACCCGCTTCCTGGGTCGCCGGCTCCCCCCGCGGCTTTCGCAGGTGATCAGCGTCGCAGTGGTGCTCATCGTGGTCTGGTCGCTGGTCACGGGCGTTCTGGTCAACGGGTTCTTCACCGGTGCGAACGCGATGTTCTCCGCCCGGGACACGGCAACAACAGAAGGGACCGTGCCGACTTCCTCCACGCTGCGTTCGGGAGGTGCTGAATCGCTGGTCAGTTGGGACTCCCTGGGCCGCAAGGGCCGCGACTTCGTGGCGAGCGGACCAACTGTCGAGCAAATCAACCAGTTCAGTGGTGGTGAGGCCGTCGAGCCGATCCGGGTGTACGTGGGGCTGGACACCGAACCGACGCTGCAGGGACGAGCGGACCTATTGCTGGAGGAACTGAAGCGCACTGGCGCTTTCGACCGGGAACTGCTCGTGGTCGCCACCACGACCGGCACCGGCTTCCTCGACCCAGCAGCGGTCGACCCACTCGAGTACATGTACAACGGCGACACTGCGATCGCTGGCGTCCAGTACTCCTTCCTACCGAGCTGGATTTCACTGCTCGCCGACCAGCAGGCGGTCAAGGAGACCTCGCGGGTGGTGTTCGACACGGTGCACGACTACTGGTCGACCCTGCCTGAGGACTCCCGGCCCAAGTTGTACTTGTACGGGCTATCCCTGGGCTCCTACGGGGTTGAGAGCATTCTCAACTCGATCAACCTGGTCAACGAACCCATCGACGGGGCGTTCATGTCCGGACCGCCCTTCGTGAACCCCCTCCACGACGAGATCGAGGCCGATCGCGATCCGGAGAGTCCGGCGTGGCTGCCCACCTTCGAGCAGGGACGCACGGTGCAATTCACGTCGTCCGGTTCGCAGATCAATGACGTAGCAGTGACGAACTGGGGTCCCACCCGGTTGGTTTACCTGCAGCACTCGTCGGACCCGGTCGTGTTCTTCAACCAGGATCTCGCCGTGGAAGAACCACAGTGGTTGCTGCCGGGGCAGCGCGGCCCGGACATCCCGGCCGAGATGACCTGGGTGCCGTTGGTCACGATGTGGCAGGTCGCCCTGGACCTGCCGGCCGCAGGTTCCGTCCCGGTCGGGCACGGCCACATGTACTCCCCGCAGTCCAACGCCGAATCGTGGGCAGCGATGACCCAACTCGACGGCTGGACTCCGGCGGACACGCAGCGCCTGGTGGCCCAGATGTCGGCGGACGGCACGGCGACCTGACGGTCCCCGATCGCGTCAGCGCACCCGCCAGGTGCGTTTCCACGTCGTGGGCGTGAACCCGGTGCCGGATGCCGTGATCCGCACCGTCAACTTGCGCTTGGGCGCCTTGCGCGTGCGGACCGTGACCTTGGTGGCGGTCTTGGTCACTTTGGTCCGCTTGGGTTTGGCCGTCACCTTGATCCGGGCGGTCTGGCCCGGCCCGACCGTCACCCTCTTCACCAGGCGGACCTTGCCCGTGCGGGGGATCTTCTTGCTGGCCTTGCGGGCTTTGACCTTCAAGGTCGCGGCCGGGAGGCTGACCTCCGGCAGCGGGTCGTCCTCGATCGGGACGCCGAACACCACGTACCCGGAGCCGGACACCGGGCGTGCGTTGTTTCCAGCGTTCGGCGCACCGATCAGCAGGTCCTCACCGGCGTCACCGTTGACATCGCCGATCGACGCCACCGATGCGCCGGCCAGATCCCCCGCGGCGGCCCCATCGAACTGCCGGTCTGCAGGCGAAGTGCCCAGATCCCGGCTGGCCACGTTCGGGCCCCCGTTGATCACGTACACGGTCCCCGAAGCCGTCCTACCGTTGGCCTCGGCGTTGGGCGAGCCGGCGACCAGGTCGTCGATACTGTCGCCATTGAGATCCAGCGCGGCGACCGACGGTCCGAACCGGGTGTTGAGCGTCGGCCCGTCGATCCGAATCCCTCCGGTCCCCAGGTTCGCCAGGTCGAGTGGCCCGGGGGTGGGGGTCCCGAACACCACGAAGACCGAGCCGGAGTCGTTGCGCCCGTTGTTGTCGGCGCTCTTAGCGGCGATGAGGATGTCGGGCAGTCCGTCGGCGTTGATATCGCCGGTGGCCAGCGCTGAACCGCTGTCGTTCGTGGATGCCGCGCCGTCGATCCGGTACCCAGCCCCGCCGAGGCTGGCCAAGGAAATGGCGCTCGGGGCGGCGAGGCCGTAGACGACGTAGGTCGATCCGGACGACGACCGCGAGTTGAAGCCGGCCTCCGGTGCACCGATGAGCAGGTCGTCGCGCCCGTCGCCGTTGATGTCCTCGGCGTTGGCCACAGCGGCGCCGGTTCCTTTGCCGCCGCCACCGATCCGGTAGGCAGACGGACCGGGGGCGAACAGGTCGAGCCCGCCGGTGAAGGGACCGAGGATCACCCAAGCGGCTGCGGCACTGGGAGCACCAGCGGCGATGTCCAGCCACTCATCGCCGTTGACGTTGCCGGCTACTGTCACCGACGAACCCAACCTGTCGTCGGTCGCCGCACCGTCGATCCGCACGCCGCGGTTGCCAAGCGTTGCCAGGTCGACCGGATCGGTGGAAGCGCTGCCGAAGACCACGTACACCGAGCCCGAGGCATCGCGCAGGTTGAAGTCCGCGCCCGGCGCCCCGATCACGATGTCATCCAGGCCGTCGTCGTTGAGGTCATCGGCTCCAGCAACCGCGGTCCCGGCGCGATCCCCCGCAGCCGAGCCCCCGATCACGAAGCCACGCGACCCGAGCGCGTTGAGGTCGATGGCCGGTGCCGGGGTCTTAGAACCGAAGACCACGTAGGCGGCGCCCGATTGATCGCGGGCGAGGTGGTCGGCGTCTGGCGCCCCGATCACCATGTCGTCGATGCCGTCGCCGTTGACATCGCCCGCGGGAGCCGTGACCTGGGCTGTTCGGTCCAGAGCCGCCGCACCGTCGATGCGCTGGCTCGCGCCGAGCAGGAGGTCATCTGCGGTCGCGGGCGTGACCGTGAGGCCGACACTCAAAGCGAGAGCGGCGAGCACAGCGGTGCTTCGGATCATGGGAACTCCTCGTTACCTGTCCGTTGAGTGTTACATCCCGCCCGCGTCACAGGCAGCGTCATGCGCTGACCCGCGTGGATGGTGGGGCTCGGGTGGAGGTGATGACCGGTATGCCGTGGCTGTCCAGGGTGATGGTGTATAGGCCGTCGTGCAGGTCGTGCAGGTCGTGGTGGCAGCGGTTGCAAAGAAGCGCGAGATTCGACAAGTCAGTCAAACCGCCGTGGCGCCAATGCAGGATGTGGTGGGCTTCGCAGAAGCGTGGGGATCGTCCGCAGCGGATGCAGCCGTGGTCGCGGGAGATCAGGGCGGCCCATTGACAGCGGCACGAATGTGTCGTCGCGCTTCATCCCGAAGATGACCGCGCAGGCTGCCGCGCACGACCAGAGGTCGAAGGTGGCCGGTCCCAACGGTTGGCCGTCGTCGAGAGCGCTGCCGATCCCGCCGGG
>JALOLM010000199.1 GCA_025455985.1 Candidatus Nanopelagicales bacterium
TCGCTGGGCGGCTTGTCGTCAGTGACGCCAGAAACTTGGTACTCAAGGCCCGCGCCCCGAATCCTGGGAAGGCAGATCTGCAGGCGCGAGTCGAATGGGGGATCGGATTCCGGATCCAGCACCGACAAGACCGCGGCAACCACACGTGTGCTCGATCCGCTGCACGCGGCGTACCAACGGTCCAAGAACATGCCCGTGGTCAAGTAGCCCAGTGTTGCCCCGGAGGCGGTGATGAACACTGTCGCAGGTGCTAGGTCGAGCAGGGTCATGGCGGCGCCGGAGAACGCGAGTCGCCGGGCGACGTGCACGTATGTAACGTCGCTGCGTTTCGCGTCCCTCATCATCTCGCTGCCGTCCCATTGGCGGGCGACGGTGGTGGCCGTCTCCCGCCAGTGCATCAGTGCTGGTTGTCTGGGCACGCCCACCTGATCGGTGGAGACTTCTCAGCGCTCAATCGAGCAGGGGGGCCTCTACAAGGCCGAGTGACCGCGCGTGTGCGACCGCATCGCTTCTGGTGCCGACGCCGAACTTGCGATAGATCGAAAGCACGTGGGTCTTCACCGTGGAGTGCGAAACGAACAGGTGCTCCGCGATCTGCTGGAGTGTGAGGTAACTGGGCAGGAACTGCAGGACCCTCAACTCGGTCGTGGTGAGAACGCCTGCGGCTCCTCCGTGATCAGACATGTGTGCCAGGACCGAGTCCGCCTCCGCCAGGCTTGTCCCCAAGGTTGATGCCTGCAACTGCGGGGTCATGTTCTGCCGGGCCTCGGAGATGAGCAATCGTGCGGTGGCGCCGTCCCCGAGCAGCGCCGCCGCACGAGCCTGGTACAGA
This sequence comes from Candidatus Nanopelagicales bacterium, assembly GCA_025455985.1. Classification (GTDB taxonomy): domain Bacteria; phylum Actinomycetota; class Actinomycetes; order S36-B12; family UBA10799; genus JADKAV01. The sequence goes on from JALOLM010000199.1 coordinate 833, forward strand.
CGCCCGGAGACTGCGAACCAGGGGCTGATTCCTCGGGCGGCGACGGTCAGCCGGCGGGCGGTGGCCAAAGCCTTCGCTGCAGCGGTCTTGTCCCCCACCAGCGCCAGGACCAGCGACTGCGCCGTCATCGTGAGCGCTCCGGTGGCAAGGCGATCCAAGTGGTACCGGCGTGTGACCTCCGCCGCCTCCGACACCAGGTGAATGGCGCGTTGGCGTTCCCCAGCATCCAGCGCGAGCAGCCCCATCCACGACTTGGCGTTGGCTTCGATCACGGGGACGCCGAGTGCCTGGGCCAGTGCTTCGGCTTCCAGCAGGCTCTCCATTCCGGCGCCCACCTCTCCCTGGAGGCTCAAGGCGATGCCCTTGTTGAAGGCAGCCGCAGCGCGGAAAGGGTCGTTGAGACTCAGGCCGCCCAGGGCGCGGTCGCACAGGTCGCGGGAGTCGTTGATGCCGCTCTCGCCCACAAGGCCGTGCAGCACTGCGAGGGTGGCGGCATACGCATCGTGTCGCGCCGCCTCCCGCCAGTCAGGCCCGGCATGCTCCTGGGCGAGAGCCGCCCAACGGCGCATGGCGGTTGCGTCGCCCTGTTGCAGGAAGGCCCAGACGGCCGCCATCGTCAGCCATCGGTCCTGCGCAAGCTGCCGTTCAGAGATTCCGCTGAGCCACGCGCGCAGGCGGTCGAGAGTCCCCGAGGCCACGCACATCGGTACCGCGGGCCAGATGATCCGCGACATGGTCTCGGTTCTTCCAGAAGCCGTTGCATGGCGGATGGCCGCCTCCAAGTCGCCGTTTGCGTCGAACCACAGGGCGGCGCGTTCGTGCAGACCCGCAATCTCACCGGGTGCGTTTGTATGCAGTTCGGCGCTCAGTTCCTCGGCCAGCAGATGGTGGCAGCGGTAGCGGGGCTGCTCGCCGTCCAGGGCGATGAGCAACTGAATCTCACGATGGAGTTCCGAGAGGATGAGCGCAGAATCCTCGCGTTCCAGCACTGCATCGCACAACGGCCCGTCGAGTTCATCCAGGATCGAGGTTCGGATGAGGAAGCGTCGGCGGTCCTCTGACAATGTCCCGAGTACCTGGGTGCGAATATAGTCCGCCACCGCGCGATCGGAGCCCTTGGCCAGCCTCACCGGGGCAGCGGGATCCAGGCTGCCCGACCGCACGCTCAGCCCGGTCAAGTAGACCCCAACCGGCCAGCCTTCTGTGTGCTCGACGACGGCGGCGACCACGGGCGGCTCCACCGGCGCGCCCAGATAAGCGAGCAGATCCCGGGCCTCGTCCAAGTCGAACGCCAGGTCGTCAGCAGTCAATTCGGTCAGCCGTCCCGTGGTGCGCAACCGCGCCAGCCAGTCCGGAGTCTGACTGCGGGTCAAGAGGGCGGTTGTCGATCCGTCCGGCGTGCCCTCACAGACAGCTGCCACGACCTGCTGGGCGGAATCGGAGCGGATCAGGTGGGCATCGTCCACGACCAAGACGAACGGTTGTGAGCGGGATTGCGCCAGCTGGGTCAATCCGGGCAGCAGGGTGCCGGAAAAGGTCGGCTCCTTGCCTGTGATGCACGCTCGGGTCTCATCGGCTGCCGGTCCCATCGGCTCGAGTGCATCGACAATCGCACGAGCCAACTCGGCGGGGCCGTCGAGGGCCGCGGTGACCCGCACCGTGGCGTGGGCGCGGTCGCCGCGAGCCGTCCATTGCCGAGCGAGGGTGGACTTCCCCGATCCGGCGGGGGCACTGATGACGACAACCTGGGGCGGGTCTGCCAGCAGCCCAAGCGCGCGTCGACGCTCGATCTCTCCGACCACTGTCGGCGCCGCTGCAGCAGGAGGGCCCGTCACCTGCCCAGTCTAGGAAGTGCGATCCGGCCAATCCTGAGAGTGCCGGTGAATCCCCACCCAACCGGTGGAGCCGGGATCAGGCGCGTACGAGCGAACCTGGAGTCGTCTGGCGGAGGGTAGGGAGTGTCTGCGATTCGTTCACCACCTGAGGAGGCGCAGATGAGGGGCTCTCGGACTGCCAGTCGCCCACTGGCTCATCCAGAAGACGTGGCGCTATCCGGCGCCCAGCGGCCGAACATCTGGCCCGAGCGCCAGCGCGTGCACGTCCTGGGCCGGCACGCGTTCGGGCAGCACGATCTCGATACCGGTGGCACTGAGCGAAGCCTCGACGTGAGCGTCGCAACCGAGCAACCGCACCTCCGGCGCTTGGTTCGTCGTGATGCCTTGAATCGTGAAATCGCGCCGCCCGGGCAACCCCAGCATCAGCGCGTGGACGCCCTCCGCGCCCGAGGTGAAGCGGACCTCGGTCTTCTCCGACGTTGTGGTCTGTGCGGTCAACCACGGCCGCGTTCCGTAGATGGCAGCACCATTGCGCTTCATCCACTCGCCGAGACCACGCAACGGGACTTGTTGCTCCTCGGGGATCGTCCCGTCGGGCTTGGGGCCAATTCCGATGAGGAGGTTGCCGTTCTTCGACACGATGTCGCAGAACGACCGGATCAGCTCAGTGGCCGTGACGATGTCCTGCGGGCGTTCATTCCGGTTGGCGCCGAAGGAGTGGCCCACGCCGCGCGTCGACTCCCACTTGCGTTCCTTGATCTCGTCGAACGAGGCGTACTCCGGAGTGGAGAAGTCGTAGTGGTGGGCGGCCGGGAACGTCAGCGACTTTTGCGACTCCGGGATGAAGCGCCACAACGCCTGGATCACCGTGCCGGCGCCCCGCGCAAGAGTGTCCCCCACGGCACCACGGTGCCCCGGCGCCTGCAGCCACCGATCGTTGATCACACCGTCCGGGACGTTGTTGTAGTAGTGCGCGAATAGCTCGGCAAGGTTCCCACCCGCCGGCCAGCAGATGTCGTTCCAGAGCACCGACGGCTGGAACCGATCGATGAGTTCGCGAACGTGGGCCGTGGCGTACTGCACGTATGAGGAGTCGCTCGGAACGGCCAGCATTGCATCTGCCGGGTTGCTCAGAACGGCGTCGTTGTACGGCCAGTCGTACCCGCCCGAGTAGTACAAACCGGCGCGCAAGTCACGCGCGCGCAGGGCGGCGCAAACGTCGGCGACCAGGTCGCGTTCGGCGTGGTAGCGACCCTTCTTCGGGTGGGGTGTCGTCGCGGGCCACAGTGTGAATCCGTCGTGGTGTTTGGTCGTCAGCACGGCGTATCGCGCACCACTGGACTCAATCAGACTCGCCAGCGCGTCCAGGTCGGCATCGCGGGAGTCGCGATTGAACTCCTCCCGGAAATCGTCGTAGGTCGCGTCCGGGCCGTAGGTCTCGCGCTGGTGACTCCAGGTTGGACTGCCCTTGAGTTGCATGCTGTTGAGGTACCACTCGGCGTAGGGGTTGTCGAAGAGCATCGCCTTCGGCCCTTTGGTGCGAAGCAGTTCCTGGATGTCCGGGACCTGCGGGGCCCAGCCCGGCACGGAGTACAGCCCCCAGTGCAGGAAGATCCCCAGTTTGGCGTCGTCGAACCACGTGGGCAGTTGGTGTTCGGCTACGGATTCCCAGGTGCCTTCGTACACGTTGCTCCTTCAGTCTCAGCGGAGCAAACATCCTCTCGAAATGAACCCACGATCTCGCGTTCGCGCGCTGCTTCCAGCCGTCGACGCGGGTTCGAGCCTAAGCCGCGGTCACAGTCCGCAGTCGAAGGCAATCCTGCACGCCGAAAAGGCGTAGGGCGGGCAGTTCGGAATCGAAGAAGGCAGCGACGGATTCCAGAGGGACCAGCGTGGGGTCGCTGACCTCATACTCCTGGCCCTCATGGGTGATGACAGCCGATCCCGCGGCCATCACGTTCTTGACCCAGTCCGTGTCGGAGCCGTAAACCAGCGCCACGACGAACCCGTCATCGGTGGGCACAGTGCCGACCGGGGTGCGGTACTGCTGACCTGAGACGCGACCTTGGTGGTGCACGACACCGGCGTACGCTCCAGGTTGGCCAGCAGTGCGCAGTTGGCGAGGGTTGAACACCGCCCGGTTCAACCGCCGCTGCGTCTTCGTGACGATGGAGCCCTTGCGGCGCATCCCCAAGAACCACG
>JALOLM010000200.1 GCA_025455985.1 Candidatus Nanopelagicales bacterium
TGGTGCTGGCCGATACGTCCCCTGACGCGACCAAACCAGCACGGCTCGCTGTCGAGGACCTGGCCAGACAGCGGGCTATATGGCGGGCGCTGCCCGTACCGCCAGCGCCACCCGGACGATCGTTCACGTATGCCGGTGCCGCGACGCGGCTCATGGGTCTGGCGATCGATCTCTTCGTGGTCGGCTACCTCAACACCGTTCTGTTCTCGACCCTTGGCAGCCTGCTCGATTCGCTGTTCAGCGGAAACCCCCCGTCGTGGCTCGTGGGCACTCTGATTGTGGTGGCCGCCTCAGTCATCCCGGTCTATCTGGGGTTCTGCTACTGGGCATTGGGCCGGTCTTTGGGCATGAGCATCGTGGGCATCCGCGTATGCACCCCGGACGGCCGGCGCCCCGGGTTTCTCCGGGCGATGGTTCGTGCTGTCGTCGGCATGATCGGCCTGGTCTTCTGGCTGGTCACTGGCGTCGTGGGGCTCTTCGACACAAAGCGCCGTAGCCTGCTCGATCGGCTGGTACATACCGAAGTGCGTTACTCGGTACCGGAGGCCCAACAACGACGACACGTCCGGGAAGCGGTCCTGGAAGAACAGCAGAAGGCCGTGGGGGGCGCGCAAGCGGCGGCATGAGCGCACCTGTGCCTTATCGACCCTCGGCCTCCTCCACCCTCGCCAGCAGTTCCCCGACACCCTCGCCAGCAGTTCCCCGACGGCCCCGGCCACAGGATTGTCCAGCGGGCCGAGTGCACCGAGGATCGCCTCGGCGGCCGCTGGTGTGGCGTCGTAGCCCCCCGCCATGACCGACAGGTCAAGACCCCCGGACTCTGCCCGGCGCGCGGGGCTGAACGGGTCCTTGGCCCCCCGCAGTCGCAGGAGGTTATCCAAGGCCTCTCCCTGAATCATTCGCAGGGCCGCCAGATGCTCACCTCGAAGCCAGCGGTGCAGACCCACGTACAGGTTGGACAGGATCTCATCAATCAGCCACCGCGCATCAGTCGCGCGGGGAACGTTGGCCGCGGGTGCCTGGAATCCGGGCGCCGCCCACACAACACGGCCGCGCTCGGCGGGTATGCCAGCCAGTTCTTCTTGGGTGAACACCGCAAACTCGCAGAACACCCCTTCGACCAACGCCTTGTAGCCGTCCACGGTGTTGCGGTGCGTCCAGGTCACGTGCTCCCCCAACCAACTGAGGTCAGCAAGCAGCGCAGGTTTGTCGGCGGCGATCACGAAGAAGTCGAGGTCGGAGTGTTCGTCGAAGCGCGCGGTGTCCCTGCCTGCTGAGCCCAGTCCCAGAAGCGCAATCGACCCGGGACGACGAGCCAACCGGGCCCCGATCTGGTCGAGCAGCCTCAGCGCGTGAGGCACTACGCGTTCCGCAGAAAGCGGTCAAGGACGCGCGTTCCGAACTCCAGTGATTCGATCGGAACCCGCTCATCGATGCCGTGGAACAGGGCGCTGAAATCGAGATCCGGAGGCAGTTGCAGGGGCGCGAACCCGTAACAGCGGATACCCAGGCGGCTGAGAGCTTTGGCATCCGTGCCGCCGGACAATGTGTACGGCACGGGGATGGCGTGGGAGTCCTCCGCCTGCAGCGCGGCCGTCATCACCCCGACCAGCCCATCATCGAACGAGGTCTCGACGCTGATGTCCTTCACCTCGGCCTCATAGGTCACACCCGGTTCCAGCAGCGCGTCGAACTGCTCGAAGAAGTCCTGTTCCAGACCGGGCAGGAACCGCGCATCGATGACCGCCTCGGCTTCACCGGGAATGACGTTGCTCTTGTATCCGGCGTCCAGGATGGTCGGGTTGGCTGTATGCCGCAATGTCGCCCCAATCATTCGGGCCATTGGACCCAACTCGTGCAGTGACGCTTCCGGGTCATCAGGCGAGTAGTCGATGTCCGCTGCATCGCACACCGCCTCCAGGAAGCGGGCGACGGTCGGCGTCAGTTGCACTGGGAAACGATGCTCGCCGATGCGGGTCACGGTCTTCGCCAACCGTGTGACGGCGTTGTCGTCAGCGATCAAGGATCCGTGACCTGCCGTTCCTGTCGCTCGCAACCGCAGCCACGCAAGGCCCTTCTGAGCGGTCTCGATCATGTAGAGGCGTTTGTGGTTGGCCAGTTCCACTGAGAAACCACCAACCTCGCCGATGCCCTCACTCACCCCCGCAAGCAGGTCGGGCCGGTTGTCGACGACCCAGTGCGCGCCATGCTGGCCACCAGCCTCCTCATCAGGCAGGAACAACAGCAAAACGTCGCGCCGCGGCTTGATCTGCTGCATCTGCCACTGTTGAACGACGGTGAGGATCATGGCATCCATGTCCTTCATGTCCACGGCGCCCCGGCCCCAAACCATCCCGTCGTCGATGGTCCCTTCAAAGGCCGGCACCGACCAGTCCGACGCGATTGCCGGCACCACGTCGGTGTGCGCGTGGACCACGAGAGCTGGTGCGGTGGGGTCCTGCCCTGGGATACGGCAGGCCACGACCTGGCGGGTGGACGAAGTGGTGGAGAACCTCTCGGGTTCAAGACCTGCGCCCTGCAGGAACGCTTCGACGTATTCAGCGGCTGGGGCCTCTCCCGGCCCGGTGCCGTCTCCGTAGTTCGAGGTGTCCAAGCGGATGAGTTCGGCGCAGACACGGGCTACAGGCGAGGTCATGGCTTCACTGTGCCATTGGGAGGCCGGTGGTGGACAGTGGACGGATGAGCGAGCGACTGTTCGTGGCACTCTGGCCGCCCCAGCACGTTGTCGCCATGGTGGACACGGCCGTGAGGCCGGTGCGGGCACAGCATCAGCAACTGAAGTGGCAGCCGCCTGAGCGATGGCACATCACGTTGGCTTTCCTCGGGGAGCGCACATCTGCCAAGGAGATTCGGCGGTTCGGGTCGATTGAACCGCACGCAGCCGAGCCGGTTGCGCTGCATGGCTCGGGACGGTTCGGCCCGGTGCTCTGGATTGGGGTCGAATGCGGACTGTGGCTAAGTGATCTGGCTCGCGAATGCCAGCGCGTCATGGATGCGGCCGACCGGCGCTTCCACCCCCACCTCACGGTGGCGCGCGCCCGGTCCGTTGCGGCTCGGCACGAACTGGGATCTGCTTCGGCGGATCTAGCCGGGTTCCACTCCCCCGATTGGACGCCGACAGAGGTAACGCTGGTGCGATCCACCACGGGCCCGAAGCCAACATATGAAGTGGTGGCCCGCACCGCCTTGCCGTGAACCGACCGCGAAAGCGCGCTTGCTACTCTTGTATCCGACCCAAGTCCGGGTGGCGGAATAGGCAGACGCGCTAGCTTGAGGTGCTAGTGCCTTTAACAGGGCGTGGGGGTTCAAATCCCCCCTCGGACACACTCAGCCCCCACGAAAGGATCTTCGTGGGGGCTTCGGTCTACCGACTGTCTACTGCAGCTTCCCGCCAGCCGACCGCGCGAGCGGGTCTCAGCCGCCCCCACCGCCGACCCACGGGATGGGGTACACGAACTGCCATCCGCCCGGGAAGGACGGCATGGTCCCCATGTTCTGCGGCCAGCCGTCGAACGTCTGCACGTTGGGCAGATCGTCCTGTAGTTCCGCTGCCACTTCCTCGGCGGCCTCCCCTGCAGCCTCTGCCACGTCCGCCCCGGCTTCGACACCTTCGGCCACTGCAGCGGCTCCGTCGGCCAGAGCGGGCAGATCCGCACCGCCGGTCACAATGGTGACCGCCACGATTACCGCGATGATCAGGACCGCCGCCAGCACCTCGAGGACGATCGCCCAAGGGCCTTGGTCGGCGAAGAACTCCTCGAACGACGTGAGCATTTCAAAAGTGCAGGTACTGCCATCAGGCCACTCTGTCGTTCCTTTGTAGCCGAACGTCTGGTTCTCGAAGATGACGATGGCGACCTCACCGACTCCCATGGTGGGTTGTGGTGACTTTGCACACGGCTTGTCGCCGCCGTTGCCGTCGTACTTGTAGGTGTAGTCGATGCCGGCCTCTTCGCCCTCCAGCGTGTAGCCGGTGGCGATGTTCGCGGCCGGGTCACCCAGCACGGCCAGCAGCATCTCCTCATCGTTGAAGGTCATGGGCGATGTGGAGGCCGATGCCCCGGTTGCCGAGTCCCCGTTGCTCAGAGTCAACTCCAGATTGCGGCCCGTGTCGTTGGCGAAGATGTAGGCGTACCCCCACGCGCCGGCCGTCGTGGCGGTGGACTGTGAGGTGATTGACCCGTTCGCCGCTGACAAGGACGAACTGGGCGTCTGCAGGCCGACCTTGGCCCGGTACACGTGAGCACCCCAACTGACCTTCCGCTTGACAGTGAAACTCCCGTTCTGAGTCACCGTCTTGATCGTCTTCCAACGACCTTTGGTCTTGCGGACAATGCCGAACTGTCCGCCGCCCTGCAGCTCTTGGATCTTCACCGTCTTGCTGGCATCTTGCCGACGGACGGTCCCCTTGAGAACGATGGTGTCTCCGGCCGCCACCCGGGTGAACTTCTTCTTAGCCAAACTCAGGGTCACGCAGTCACCCTTGTTTGAGGGCTTGCTGTCCTTGGGGGAAGGGTCGCACGCCTCGCCCGCGAGCTTCGCCGCTCCATGCAGGGTCACGGCGGGCGCGAGCGGTTCCGGACTGGTCTGCGCCTGTGCTGGCAATGACGACATGACGACCGCCGCAGAGACGGGCATCGCCAGGCAATACTTCAGCCAGCGCAGTGACACTCTCATCGCAAACCTCCATCCGGGAGGTCAGACGCTACTGCCAGTTCAGCGCCATGCGCAATAGCGAAATAGGGCAACACTTAGGCTGCTTGCTGGAGGTTGCTGATGTATGGGCTCGGCACGGTCATCAATGTGTGCGCGATTCTGGTCGGCGCCAGCATCGGTGTTCTCATCGGCCACCGCCTGCCGGAACGCACCCGGACAACAGTCACTGACGCTCTGGGGCTGGTGACCCTGGTCATAGGCGGCCTGAATATCGTGGCCCTTCGCGATGCAGCCTTCGTCGATGCCGTGGGGCAAGGAATCACGCTGCTGGTTGTGCTCGCGGCTCTACTCTTCGGCGGGATCGCGGGATCCTTGCTGCGCCTGGAACAACGACTCGAGAGTGCTGGCGGATGGCTCCAGCGCAGACTGGCTCCCGGTGAAGCAAGTGGTGCTCGCGCGCGCTTCGTCGAGGGTTTCGTGGACTCGTCCCTGATCTTCTGTATTGGCCCGCTGGCCGTCCTCGGGGCGCTGAGCGACGGGCTGGGTGAAGGCATCGACGAGTTGGCGCTCAAGTCCGCCCTCGACGGTTTCGCGGCAATCGCATTCGCCGCCACTCTCGGATGGGGTGTTGCAGCCTCTGCCCTTTCGGTGGGGTTGTGGCAGGGATTGCTGACCGTGCTGGCCGTCCTGCTGGGCGACATCATGTCCGACGCTCTGGTCGCGGCACTCACAGCCACCGGCGGCGTGCTGCTGTTGGGCGTCGGACTACGACTCCTCTCGGTCAAGCCGGT
>JALOLM010000201.1 GCA_025455985.1 Candidatus Nanopelagicales bacterium
GCTCTGGGACTGGCCACCGAACACCCGATGGTCATCGTGGGTGTGGGGCACATGGGCCGGGCGTTGGCCGGATACTCCGGATTCCTGGAACGGGGCCTGCGAGTGGTGGGGTTGTTCGATGCCGACCTCGACCTGGTCGGCAGCAAGGCCGGAAACCCCGATGTGGAGATGTTGGAGATCCGGCCGCTGTCCGAACTCGACGCGTTCGTGAAGGACCACGACGTGGCGATCGGCGTTATTGCGACGCCGGCAAGCGCTGCCCAGTCAGTGGCCGACCAATTGGTCGAAGCCGGGGTCACCAGCCTGCTCAACCTCTCAGCCGTCCACCTCGATGTGCCCGACCACGTGGTCGTGCGTCCCGTGGATCTGGCTACGGAGATCCAGATCCTCGCCGTGCACGCAGTACAGGGGAAGACGCGATGAGCCTTCTGGTCGTGGGAGTCAGCCACCACAGCGCGCCGATCGAGGTTCTGGAGGCAGTCGCAGCGGCGGACACCGAATCGGCACTGAGGCACTGCTGCTTTCGACGTGCAACCGCATCGAGGTCTACACCGAGGTATCACGCTTCCATGCCGCCGTCGAGGCAGTCACGGCCGTGCTGGCCAAGAGTTCCGGGATGACCGTCGAGGATCTGTCCAAGCATCTGTACGTGCACTATGAGGATGCTGCCGTGCGGCACGCGTTCCGAGTGACCAGCGGGCTGGACTCCATGGTCCTGGGTGACGAGCAGATCCTGGGCCAGTTCCGCGAGGCGTTCAAAGCCGCAGTCGATCAGGGTCAAGCCGGACGCAACCTCCATGAACTCGCGCAAAGCGCCCTGCGGATCGGCAAGCGCGTACAGACCGACACCGGTATCGGTCGCCACGGCGCGTCGGTGGTGGAGGTCGCCCTCGGAAGTGCGCAGGCGCACTTCGGCTCATTGGCGCAGCGCCACGTGGTCATCGTGGGCTCGGGGTCGATGTCATCCTTGGCCGCCTCGGTGGCAAGCGCCAATGGCGCCCGGGTGACGATCGTCGGGCGCACGGCGGCGTCTGTGCACCGGCTCGCGCAGGCCGTCGGCGGCAGCGGCAGGCAACTGGTCGACCTCGACGAGCAGCTACGGACCGCCGACGTGGTGGTCAGCGCCACCGGCGCGACCGGACTGCTGATCACTGCCGAGCACCTGCGCAAGGTGCTGGCCGGGATGAATCCCAATATCTACTTCTGCGACCTTGCCCTGCCGCACGACACCGACCCGGCCATCGCGACCATTCCGGGTGTGCACCGGTTGGACCTCGCTGGGATCGCGGAGTTGCCGCAGGCGCGTGTGGCCGGGGAGTCCGTCACCTCCGCCGAGCAGATCGTCATCGAGGCCACCGGCGACTTCGTCTCCCGGCAGACCAGCGCCCGCGTGGAGCCGGTTGTGGTCGCGCTGCGATCCCGCGCCGAGGAGGTCGTCGAGGCCGAGCTGGAGCGTCTGCGCCTGCGCGGTGACAACCTCACCGAGGAACAGTTCACCCAGATCGCCCACGCCATGCGGCGGGTGGTTGCCACGTTGCTGCATACCCCAACCGTGCGGATGAAAGAGTTCGCGATCGACCCGGGCGGCGACCGTTATGCCGCTGCCCTGCATGCGCTGTTCGACCTGGACCCGCAAGCGGTCTCGGCCTTGACCGACCCACGGGGGCCGAGTGCCTGACTTGAACGTGGCCACGAGGGCCAGTGCATTGGCGCGCGCGCAGACGGCGTGGGTGTGTGCGCGCATCCACGCCGCGACCGGTCTGGTCACCTCCGAAGTGCTCGTCACCTCCGAGGGCGACACGTCTCGGGCCGCCCTGACGTCATTCGGCGGTCAAGGCGTATTCGTCACGGCGATCCGGGAGGCAGTCGCCGACGGCCGGGCAGATGTCGCGGTGCACTCGATGAAGGATCTGCCCACGACCCCCGATCCCCGGACCACGATCGCTGCTGTTCCGCGGCGCGAAGATGTGCGCGACTTCGTCGTCACCGCCTCGCCGGACCTGGAGTCGCTGCCTCGTGGGGCGACAGTGGCCACAGGATCGCCGAGGCGGGTGGCGTACTTGCGCAGAATGCGTCCCGACCTGCAAATCGTCGGGATCCGTGGCAACGTCGACAGCCGAGTCGCAGCCGTCGAGTCCGGCCAGGTGCACGCGGTGGTGATCGCCGCCGCGGGGTTGAACCGCCTGGGTCTGCGGCCCTCCGGCTTCGCGCTGGAACCGCAGCAGATGTTGCCCGCCGTCGGTCAGGGAGCGCTGGCCGTGGAGATGCGCGTGGATGATCCGTTGGTCACGGATGTGGCGGGGATCGGCGACGAATCCGCGCGTGTCGGGGTGGTTGCCGAACGGGCGCTGTTGGCTGGGCTGCGCGCTGGATGCAGCGCCCCCGTTGGAGCCCTGACTGCGGTGAACCACGACACGGTGACGCTGCGCGCGGCCGTGCTGTCACCGGACGGCTCACAGATGTACGAATGCACGACGACCGGACCGATGTCGGACGCACACAGCGTCGGGCAGCGGGCCGCGGACACCCTGATCGGGCAAGGCGCCGGTCGGATACTCAGGAGAGATACATGAAGAATCGCAAGACGCTGCCTGCCATCGCGCTGATCGCCGCAGGTGCAGGAGACCCGGAACTGCTGTCGGTGCGCGGTGCAGCGATGCTGGCGGCCGCCGACGTGGCTGTGTGTGACCCGGAGGTCGCTGGCATCCTCGAGGGCCGCGACATCGAGGTGCTGGACATTCCCACCGCACCCACGGACGCTCCCAGTGTCGCCAAGGCGCTGGTCGAGCAGGCTCGCGCCGGCCGGCGTGCCGTGCGGCTCTATGCCGGTGACCCGATTCTGGACGGGCGCGTGAACGCGGAGGCGAAGGCAATCCACCGTTCCAAGGTTCCCTTCGAGATCCTGCCGAGCGCCGGTGATGTCACCGGTGTGGCTGCCTACGCCGGCATCGGTCTGGTGGGTCACAAGGCCAAGCAGGTGCGGATCGTGGACCTGCTGTCCGGTGATGTCGACTCCGAGACCCTGGCGGATGCCTCGGCCACGCTGGTGGTTCGCAACGCGGCGGACTCCGCGGCGGGGATCGCAAAGGCGGCCTTGGCTGCTGGTCGCACCCCGGCGACGGGCATGGTCGTCGTGCGGGGTGGCACCACCGTCGAGCAGCAGACCATCGTGACCACGTTGGGCGACGCGGCAGCCGATCTCAAAGCTGCCAAACTGCTCGGCAACGGCGATGTCTACATCGGCGAGGCAGTTGGCTCGGCGGGCAGTCTTGGCTGGTTCGAGAGCCGCCCGCTGTTCGGCTGGCGGGTGCTCGTGCCGCGGACCAAGGACCAGGCCGGTGAGTTGTCCGCGCAGTTGCGGCTGTTCGGCGCGGTACCTGTGGAGGTGCCCACGATCAGTGTCGAACCGCCGCGGACACCCCAGCAGATGGAGCGGGCGATCGAGGGGATCGAGTCCGGGCGCTATCAGTGGATCGCGTTCACCAGCGTCAACGCGGTGCGTTCGATCCGCGAGCGCTTCGAGCAGCGTGGGCTTGATGCCCGTCACCTTGCCGGCCTGAAGATCGCGGCCATCGGGCAGGCCACAGCCGAGGCGCTGCAGGACTTCGGCGTGCGTGCCGATCTGGTGCCTCCGGCCGACGCCCAGTCTTCCGTGGGGCTGTTGGAGGTCTGGCCCGACCGCGACCCCGAACTCGACCCCATCGGCCGGGTGTTCCTGCCACGCGCGGACATCGCTACGGAGAAGCTCGTTGCCGGTCTGCAGGACCTCGGGTGGGAGGTCGACGACATCACCGCGTACCGCACGGTCCGCGCTGCACCGCCGGCTGCCCACATCCGCGAGGCCATCAAGACCGGAGGCTTCGATGCAGTGGTCTTCACCTCGTCGAGCACCGTGCGCAATCTCGTCGGTATCGCAGGTAAGCCGCACGCCACCACGGTGATCGCTGCGATCGGCCCGGAGACGGCAGCCACCGCGGCCGAGCACGGGTTGAAGGTCGCAGTGCAGCCGGCGCAGGCCAAGATCGAGGCGCTGGCGGCCGCACTGGCCGAGCACGGTGAGTCGCTGCGACAGGCGGCCCTCGAAAGCGGCGAGCGCACATGGCGACCCTCGAAGCGCCGTGGTGCCGGTCGCCGGCGTGCGGCCAAGGCATGATCCGTCCCCGTAGGCTGCGGGCCACCGACGCGGTACGCAGGCTCGTGCGCGAGACCCGCGTGCACCCTGCGCAACTGGTGCTGCCGGTATTCGTGGCCGAGGGGCTGTCAGCGCCGCGGGCGATCACATCCATGCCAGGGGTGTACCAGCAGACCCTGCAGACCCTTCCGGAAGTGATCGAGGCGGCTGCCAGCGCGGGACTGGGCGGGGTGATGCTCTTCGGCGTGCCGATCGCCAAGGACGCGATCGGATCGGGGGCCACCGATCCGCAAGGCATTCTGACGCGTTCGGTCCAGGTGGCGGTCAAGGCCGCTGCGGGGCGCCTCGTGGTGATGGCCGATCTGTGCCTGGACGAGTTCACCGATCACGGCCACTGTGGGGTTGTTCGCGACGGCGAGGTGGATAACGACGCCACCTTGGTCCGGTACCAGGACATGGCCGTCGTGCTGGCCCGCGCCGGGGTCGACATGGTGGGACTGAGCGGGATGATGGACGGCCAGGTGGGCGCGGTACGACAGGCGCTGGACGCTGAGGGTTTCCTCAACACCGCGATCCTGGGTTACACCGCCAAGTACGCCACCGCTCTGTACGGACCCTTCCGGGAGGCGGTGGACAACTCGTTGAAGGGCAACCGCCGCACCTACCAGCAGGATGTCGGCAACTCCCGCGAGTCCATGCGGGAACTGCGCCTGGACCTCGCCGAAGGCGCCGACATCGTCATGGTGAAACCGGCGTTCCTGGACATCGTCGCCGCGGTGGCACAGGCCAGCGACGTGCCGGTGGCGGTCTATCAGGTGTCGGGGGAGTACGCGATGCTCGAGGCGGCCGCCGCGCAGGGATGGATCGACCGTGAACAAACGCTGATGGAGTCCATCACGGGCTGCGTGCGCGCCGGAGCGGACATCGTCGTGACCTACTGGGCGCTGGAGGCCGCCGAGATGCTGCGCTGACGCGTGGCCACACGCGGTCGCCACGGCGTACTCTGGCCACAACTCAAGGAGGGTGCCATGCGCCGGACCACCGCCATCGCCGTAACCGTTCCCCTGCTCGCCGCCCCGATCGCCCTAGCCGGGCCTGCGAATGCCGCCGGGACCGTGAAGATCCCCAAACT
>JALOLM010000202.1 GCA_025455985.1 Candidatus Nanopelagicales bacterium
TGACCTCCGATGCGATCACCGAGTACGTGAACGCGGCCAGGACCTGGATCACCGAGCATCAGAGCGACCTCGCGACCACTGCCATCGGGGCCTCGGGCACGATCGTGGAGTTCTTCACGGGATTTGCGTTGGCGGTCTTCGCGTCGGTCTTCTTCCTGCTGGGCGGGCGCGAGATCTGGTCGTGGATGGTGGGGCTGTTCCCGCAGCGGCAGCGGGGGCGCATCGACGGTGTGGGGCAGGTCGCCTGGGGCTCCTTCGCCGGATACACCCGCGGCATCGTCATCGTGGCGTTCGTCAATGCCGTGCTCGTGCTGATCGGTCTGCTGATCTTCCGGGTGCCGCTGGCCTTCCCGCTGGCGCTGCTGGTGTTCCTGTTCTCCTTCATCCCGTTGATCGGGGCGCCGATCGCCACCGCGATCGCGGCGGTGGTCGCGCTGGCGGCACGAGGGCCGTGGATCGCCTTGGCCGTCATCGTGCTGATCGTGCTGGTCGGGCAGTTCGAGGGCCACGTGCTGCAGCCGCTTGTGATGAGCAAGGCGGTACATCTGCACCCATTGGCCGTCGGTGTGGCGGTGGCCAGTGGCACGGTCCTTGCGGGCATCGTCGGGGCGGTCATCGCCGTACCGCTGGTCGCGGTGCTGTATTCCAGCATCCGGTTCTGGGTCAACACCGGTTCCCGGGCGGGTTTCAGCCCGCCGCCGAGTGACCCCACGGGAACGGGTGCGGCGCTGCCGTGAGATCGCGCTCGCTGTGGGTGATCCTGGCGTGGATCCCTGTGACATTGGCGCTGGACACCACCGTGGGCCTGGCCGGGCAGTGGCTTCTGGGCGCGATCACCACCGGTCTGTTGATCGCGTTGACGCTTGCGCAGCCGGTGATCGTGCGCTGGCAGGTCGGGATCGTGGTTGTGTTCGCGACTGTGGTCGAGTTGGTGTTCAGCGGGTGGCTGGGTGTCTACGAGTACCGGCTGGGCGCGGTGCCTGCCTATGTGCCCGCCGGGCACGGTCTGGTTTACCTGGCGGCGCTGGAGTTCGCAGGGTTGCATTGGGCGCAGCGTCACGCGCGGATCGTGGTGCGCGTGACCGTGCTCGTGGTGGTGGCAGTCGCTGTCTACGCGCTGGCGGGCACCCGCCAGGACGCTCTCGGTGCGTTCTGGGCGTTGTGCCTATTGGCCTTCCTGCGGTGGGGACGCTCGCCGTTGTTGTTCGTCGGGGCGTTCTGGGTGGTGTCGTGGTTGGAGGTGCTGGGCACGCGCTGGGGGGTGTGGACCTGGCAGCCGGTGGACACGATCCTCGGCTGGGTGCCAATGGGTAACCCACCGTCGGTCGCGGCCGGGGGATACGGGTGGTTCGACCTGGTCGCGGTGGCGGGCGCCGGGTGGCTGGCCGGTCGGCTTCAGCCGTGGAGCAGGCGGCTGCGGACCTCTTCGTGGAGCAGCCCGTTGGTCGTCAACGCCGAGGAGCCCTCCAGCGCGGGGTCGCCGGACCAGGTGGTCATCAGGCCGCCGGCCTCTTCGACCACCGGCACCAGTGCTGCCATGTCCCAGAGGTTGAGCACGGGTTCGCAGGCGATGTCCACGCAGCCCTCGGCCACCATGACGTGGGACCAGAAGTCGCCGTAGGCGCGACTGCGCCAGACCGAGTCGTGCAGGTTGAGGAACGAGTTGCGCTCCCAGCCCTCGTCGTCGGAGTAGGACAGGGAGGCGTCGGCGATGTCGGCCACGGCGCTGACCCGGTTGGGAAGTGGTGAGCTGCCGTTCTCGATACGCCAGGATCCCTGGCCACGGGCTGCCCACCAGCGACGCCCGAGGGCCGGCGCACTCACGACCCCCACCGTGGCTGCGCCATCCTGCGTCAGGGCGATGAGCGTGGCCCAGACCGGTACCCGGCGCACGAAGTTCTTGGTGCCGTCGATGGGGTCGATCACCCACGCCCGGCCCTCACCCATACTGCCGCCGTACTCCTCGCCGAGCAGGGTGTCGTCCGGGCGGGCCTCGGCCAGGCGCGCCCGCAGCGCCCGTTCCACCGACTGGTCGGCGTCACTGACGGGGGTCATGTCCGGCTTGGTGGTCACCTGCAGGTCGGCCTGCCCGTACCGCGCCATGCTCACAGCGTCTGCGATGTCGGCAAGTTCGAGCGCAAGTTCGAGGTCGGTCACAGGGTCAAGCGTAGGTGGTGCCGGACGGCAGCGGCTGACGGTTGCTGAGGGGACGTTGTGGGTGAGTCTTGATCAACCTGCGAATTCGGACACCTGCTCCTCGGGTTTTCAAGAAATTTCGACAAATTTGCCCACCTAGGTGGATTACGGAACGATTCGTTCGGTACCTTTACTAAGGCAGGCACCAACGGTCGGTGGTGAACGGGGACGGCGGGGGAGTTCCCGTTCACCACGACTGCCTTCATGGCAGTCTTAGCCAGTGGAGTTTCTTCCGGAGTCGTTCAACGGCCTGCCCCTGCATCCCCTCGTCGTCCACGCTGCTGTTGTGCTGGTTCCGCTCGCCGGCGTCTTGGCGCTGCTGATGGTCGCGGTGCCGCGGTTCAGCGTCCGGTTCGGACCCTTGATCGTGATCCTGGGCTGGGGGGCGCTCGGCGCGACCCTGGTGGCCAAGGAGACCGGGGAGATGCTGGCCAAACAGGAGAAGGTCCCCGTGCTGCACGCGGAGTCCGGTGACCTCATGCCGCTGTTCGCGGGCGTACAGGCGCTGCTGATCACCATTCTGTGGTTGGCCGACCGGCGTTCCGGCCGGGGGTTGCTGGGGATCCTGGTCGCGCTGCTGACCGTGGTCGCGGTGGTGGCCGCCGGGTACTGGGTCTACCGCACGGGTGACTCGGGCGCCCAGGCAGTCTGGGACTGAGTCACTGGTCGCGCATCGAGGCGAGCAGGCGGCGCATCGATGCCACGCGGGCCGGTTCCACGCCGTGGTCGGCGGCGAACTGGTCGAGGCCGCAGTCCGGTTCGTCATGTGTGCACCCGCGCGGGCATTCCGCGGTCCCGGGCTCCAGATCCGGGAAGGCGTGGATCACCCGGTGGACGTCCACGTGGGCCAACCCGAACGACCGCACGCCGGGTGTGTCGATGAGCAACCCCCCGTCAAACGGGAATCCGTAGGCCGAGGTGGATGTGTGCCGGCCGCGCCCGGTGACCTCGTTCACCGATCCCACCGCGCGGTCGGCCTCCGGCACCAGCGCATTGACCAGGGTCGACTTGCCCACCCCGGACTGCCCGACCAGCACTGTGGTGCGCCCGCTGAGCTTCTCGGTCAAACCGTCGTACGACAGGCTGCGATCGGCCAGACGCCGCACCGGGATCGTGGGGAAACCCGAACCCGGGTAGCGCGCCACCACTTCGTCGGGGGTGGCCAGGTCACCTTTGGTGAGGATCAGCAGCGGCTCGATCCCGGCGTCGTAGGCGGCCACCAGGCAGCGGTCGATGAAGCCGTAACTCGGCTCGGGATCGGCCAGTGAGGAAACGATGCCCATCTGGTCGGCATTGGCCACGATGACGCGCTCAGTGGGGTCGGTGTCGTCGGCGGTGCGGCGCAACTCGGTGCGCCGGGGGTCGCGGCGCACGATGCGCACGAGGGTGTCGTCGTTGTCGGGCAGTGGGCCGTCGATGCCGACCCGGTCGCCGACGACCAGGCCCTTGCGACCCAGATGCCGGGCTCGCACGGCCATGACCAGCGAATCGCCTGCCAGGCAGGTGAACCGGCCGCGGTCGACCGCGATCACGCGGGCGGGGATGGCCTCGGAGAAGTCCGGGCGGACCTTGCTGCGTGGCCGGGTGCTGCGACCGGGTCGCACCTTGACATCGTCCTCATCCCAGTCGCGGCGCTTCACGCGAGCATCGCCTCCCAGCGCTGCACGAAGTCAGGCATGGTCTTGGCGGTCGTTGCGGGGTCGGCCACCCGCAGGCCCTCGATGCGCAGGGCGAGAATGGCGGCCATAGTGGCCATCCGGTGGTCGGCGTAGGTGTCGAGGGTGATCTCGGTGGAGTCCACCCGGGAGCCGGGATCGATCGCCAAGCCGTCACGCTGCACCGCCACGCCCACCCCGAGCTTTCGCAACTCGGTGGCGATGGCTTGCAGTCGATCGGTCTCGTGGCCGCGCAGATGCCCGATCCCGGTGATTTCGCTGGGGGAGTCGGCCAGCGCCGCCAGCGCCGCGATGGTGGGGGCGAGTTCGCCCACTGCCCGCAGATCGACGTCGAAACCGTCGTAGCCGCCTGACCCTCGCACGTGTAGGCCGTCATCGTCGAGGCTCACCTCGGCGCCCAGATCTTCCAGAAAGTCCCGCCAGTAGTCGCCGGCCTGGGTGGTCCGGGCCGGCCATCTGGGAATGGTGACCTGCGAGCCGGTCACCACGGCAGCGGCCAGGAACGGCCCGGCATTGGACAGGTCCGGTTCGATGACCCAGTCGTGTGCGGCGATCGGGCCCGGGTCCACCGACCACTGGTCAGCCTTGGCAGTGACCGTGACGCCGGTCCGCCCCAGCATCTCCAGGGTCATCTCGATATGCGGGGCGGACGGCAGGGGTGGGCCGACGTGACGCATCTGCAAGCCCGCGCGCATCGCGGGGGCGGACAGCAGCAGCCCACTGATGAACTGGCTGGAGGCCGACGCGTCCAGGCTGACGACGCCCCCGCGCAGAAACCCGGCACCGTGGACCGTGAACGGCAGTCGGTCGCCGGTGATTTCCGCGCCGAGGTCGCGCAGCGCACCCAGCATCGGCGTCAGCGGCCGGACCGCGGCTTGTGGGTCCCCGGTGAACCGCACGTCCCCGGGGGCCATCGCAGCCACCGGCGGCAGGAAGCGCATCAC
>JALOLM010000203.1 GCA_025455985.1 Candidatus Nanopelagicales bacterium
GGCGTCGGCGACGACAACAGGCATGATGGAAACACTCGGGGCCAACCCGGCGCCTCCGATGTTGTTGTTCGCGGTCATCGCGATGATGCCGGCCACGTGGGTGCCGTGACCGTTGGGGTCGGTGCGGCCGTCGCCGCCCTCCACGAAGTCCTTACCCTTCACGAACAGCCCTGCCAGGTCCGGGTGCGGGGCCACGCCACTGTCAAT
This sequence comes from Candidatus Nanopelagicales bacterium, assembly GCA_025455985.1. GTDB lineage: Bacteria > Actinomycetota > Actinomycetes > S36-B12 > UBA10799 > JADKAV01. Next base: position 208 of record JALOLM010000203.1, read on the forward strand.
GACGGCCACGGTCACGCCTTCGCCGGTCGACGATGCCCACGCCGTCTCCGCCTCCAGACGGTCCAGCGCCCACTGCTCGTCACGGTTGGGGTCGGCGGCGGCCGACAGGGCGGTTGGCACCGACGTGAGTTGGCGCGGTGCGTCGATCTCCACGGCCACGACATCCGGTTGATCCTGGACGTCTGCGATGACGTCCTCGGCCAGTGCCGGGCTGGCCGCCGGCTCGGTGCGGATCGCCAGGTTGTCGCCCTCCTGGACCGCGTAGACAACTGTCATGTCCTCGTCGGCGACATCGGCCGCCTGCGCTTTGTCGACGAGGACTTCGGGGTCCGCATCGACGCTGGGCGCGGGTTCGGTCCACAGTGGCTGCTCGGCCACCGGTGGCGCGATGTCCGGGACAGCGGGATCCAGCGCGGCGACCGGAGCCACCGCGAGGCTAAGGCAAAGGCCAGAACCGAGGGTCAAGGCCAGGAGAACCCGCTTCATTCCTCCACGGTACGCCGAACCCCCGACATGCAACTCCTACCCACCGCCGATCAGCCGCGATGGGCCCGGTTGATCGCGCTCACGACAGCCTTGAGCGACGAGGTGACGATCGAGGAATGGATGCCGACGCCCCACAGGACCCTGCCGTCCACGGCGCACTCGAGGTAGGCCGCGGCCTTGGCGTCGCCACCGGAAGCCAGGGCGTGCTCGTGGTAGTCGAGCACCCGCACGTCGGCGTGGTCGTGCAGTGCCTCACAGAACGCGGCGATCGGTCCGTTGCCGTGACCGGTGATTTCGAGGGGCTGTCCGTTGTCCAGAATCGTCGCCTTGACCACCGTGTCGCCGTCGACCTCGCTGACCAGCTCGTGCTTGACCAACGCGAAGCGTCCCCAGGGGGCCTGTGGATTGGGCAGGTACTCGTCGGTGAAGATGTCCCACATCTGCATGCCGGTCACCTCGCCGCCCTCATCTTCGGTGTGGTGCTGGATGACCCCGGAGAACTCGATCTGCAGACGGCGGGGGAGTTCGAGTTTGTGCTCGGTGCGCATGATGTAGGCCACGCCACCCTTGCCGGACTGTGAGTTGACACGGATGACCGCCTCGTAGGTGCGCCCGACGTCTTGCGGGTCGATCGGCAGGTACGGGACCTCCCACTCGACCTCGCGCACGTCCGTGCCCTGCTCGGCGGCGATGGCGTCGAGTGCCTTGAGGCCCTTGTTGATCGCGTCCTGGTGCGAACCCGAGAACGCGGTGAACACCAGGTCCCCGCCGTAGGGGTGGCGTTCGTGGACGGGCAGCTGGTTGCAGTATTCGACGGTGCGACGGATCTCGTCGATGTTGCGGAAGTCGATCTGGGGGTCGATGCCCTGACTGAACAGGTTCATACCCAACGTGACCAGACACACGTTGCCGGTGCGCTCGCCGTTGCCGAACAGGCACCCTTCGATGCGGTCGGCGCCGGCCATGTAGCCCAGTTCGGCGGCAGCGACCGCGGTGCCCCGGTCGTTGTGCGGGTGCAGGCTCAGCACGATGGAGTCCCGGTGCGCCAGGTTGCGGCTCATCCACTCGATCGAGTCGGCATACACGTTCGGGGTCGCCATCTCGACGGTCGCCGGCAGGTTGATGATCACCTTGCGGTCCGGGGTTGGTTGCCACACCTCGTTGACGGCGTCGCACACCTCGACGGCGAAGTCGAGTTCCGTGCCCGTGTACGACTCGGGGGAGTACTCGAAGAAGACCTCCGTCTCCGGCACCGTGTCGGCGTACTTCAAGCACAACTGCGCGCCATGCACCGCGATGTCCTTGATGCCGTCGCGGTCGAGGCCGAAGACCACCCTGCGCTGCAACGTGGAGGTCGAGTTGTACAGGTGCACGATGGCCTGCTTGGCCCCGCGGATCGACTCGTAGGTCCGCTCGATGAGGTGGTCACGGGCCTGGGTGAGGACCTGAATGACCACGTCGTCGGGAATGTGGTCCTCTTCGATGAGCTGGCGCACGAAGTCGAAATCCGTCTGGCTGGCGCTGGGGAAGCCGACCTCGATCTCCTTGTAGCCCATGCGCACCAGCAGGTCGAACATCCGCATCTTGCGTGCGGGACTCATCGGGTCGATGAGGGCCTGGTTGCCGTCCCGCAGGTCGACCGCGCACCACCGGGGTGCCTCGGTGATGACCTTGCCCGGCCAAGTGCGGTCGGGGAGTTCGTGGGGGACGAAGGGGCGATAACGCTGAAAGGCCATGGGGGAGGGTTGCTGTTCGTTCACTGTGGCTCCTGGTTGCGGTTCGGATCGGGCAACCGGCGCGTCTGGTCTCCGCGACGAGGGGGCCGGCGATCAGGCCTCGTCGCGGCGGCTAAGCAGCAGCCCGCGCAACACCTTGGCAGATTACCACGCTGGCATCGACTCGGCTGCGGTGTCGACAATGGGGACATGCGTCCCGTGATCGGTCTGACCGCCTATGTCGAACCCGCCCGGTGGGCCGCCTGGCACACCGACGCCACGCTCTTGCACACGTGGTACCCCGAAGCCGTCACCCGGTGCGGCGGCATTCCCGTCCTGCTGCCGCCCCAGCAGGATGCCGCCACCGAACTTGTGGAGCGGGTGGACGCGCTGATCCTCACCGGCGGCCCGGACATCGCTGCCACCATGTACGGACAGGAACCGCATTCGGCCAACGACCGGCCGCGGCACATGCGTGACGAGTTCGAGGTCGCGTTGTACCGGACCGCCCGTGACGAGGGTAAGCCGGTTCTGGGGATCTGCCGGGGGCTGCAGGTGATGGCAGTCGCCGAAGGTGGGTACTTGACCCAACACCTGCCGGACGTGACGGACCTGGAGCACAAGTCGGCCAGCGAGCCCTTCGCCGACCACCTGGCACGGTTCATGCCCGGCTCGTTGGCCCATCGGTTGCTGGGGGAGAGCCTGCAGGTCAACTCCCGCCACCACCAAGCGGTGGCCGATCCGGGTCGGCTCGTGGTCACGGGTCTGGCCGAGGACGACACCGTGGAGGCCTGCGAGGCCGAAGGTGCGTCGTTCGCGCTGGGCGTGCAGTGGCACCCCGAGCACGGTGGGGATGTGCGGTTGTTCCAGGCGCTGATCGCAGCTGCAAGTTCCTGACGGTCTGCCGGACTACAGCGGCGTGACGTAAGCCCCGGAGATCCCGCCGTCGACGAGGAAGTTCGAGGCGGTGATGAAGGATGAGTCGTCGCTTGCCAGGAATGCGACCGCAGCGGCGATCTCGGATGCCTGCGCGAACCGGCCCATGGGGATGTGCACGAGCCGGCGGGCCGCCCGCTCGGGGTCCTTGGCGAACAACTCCGCCAGCAGGGGGGTGTTGACCGGCCCGGGGGACAGGGCATTCACCCTGATCCCCTCGCGGGCGAACTGGACCCCCAACTCGCGCGACATCGCCAGCACCCCGCCCTTGGAGGCGGTGTAGGAGATCTGCGAAGTGGCCGCACCCATCGTCGCCACGAAGGAGGCGGTGTTGATGATCGAGCCCTTGCCGTGCCGCTGCATGTACGGGATCGCCTCTTTGCAGCACAGGTACACGCTGGTCAGATTGACCTGCTGGACCCGCTGCCAGGCGTCCAATCCGGTGTCCAGGATCGAGTCGTCGTCCGGCGGCGAGATGCCGGCGTTGTTGAAGGCGATGTCCACGCTGCCGTACGTCTCGTACGCCTCGGCGAACACCCGGGCGACGTCCTCGGGGTTGGTCACGTCCCCGACGACGGCCAGGCCGTTGACGTCGGCGGCCACCGCGCCAGCAGCCTCGGCATCGGTGTCGAAGCAGACCACCTGGGCACCCTCTTGAGCCAGTCGTTGCGCACTTGCTCTACCGATCCCGCTGCCTGCCCCGGTGATCACTGCCACCCGATCGGCCAGTCGAAGCATGTCTACTCCTCGGTGTTGATGAATACGTTCTTGGTCTCGGTGAACGCGTCGAGTGCGTCGGGTCCCAGTTCGCGGCCCAGCCCGGAGCGCTTGAAGCCGCCGAAGGGCGTCCAGTAGCGCACCGACGAGTGCGAGTTGACCGACAGGTTGCCCGAGTCGTGTGCGCGAGCCACCCGGAACGCCCGGCCCAGGTCGCGGGTCCAGATCGAGCCGGACAGTCCGTAGTCGGTGGCGTTGGCCAGGCGGATCGCGTCTGCCTCGTCGTCGAACGGGGTCACCGACACCACGGGTCCGAAGATCTCCTCGGTGAACACCGCCTCGCCTGGCGCGACCGGCGCCAGCACGGTCGGGGGGTACCAGAAGCCGGGGCCGTCGGGGGCAGGGCCGCGCAGTGCGACCGGCGCGTCCGGGCCGACGAACGAGGCGACCGTGCGCCGGTGGGCGGCCGTGATCAGCGGTCCCATCTCGGCCGTATCCTGGTTCGGGTCCTCCACGCGCACCCCGGCCACCGCCACCTCCAGCAGTGCCATGAACTCGTCGAACACGCTGCGCTGCACAAGGATGCGGGAGCGGGCGCAGCAATCCTGGCCGGCGTTGTCGAACACGCCATAGGGAGCAGTGGCGGCCGCGGTCGTCAGGTCCGCATCCGCGAAGACGATGTTCGCGCTCTTACCGCCCAGTTCCAGCGTCAGTCGCTTGACCTGCGGGGCGCATTTGGCCATGATCGAC
>JALOLM010000015.1 GCA_025455985.1 Candidatus Nanopelagicales bacterium
GGCACAGGCCTGCTACCTGGCATTGACCGCTGGCATCACCACGCAGGACGGATCGGTTGACGTTGCGCGCGCCGACCGACTGGTCGCACTGCTTACGGGCACCGAGACGGGCACGCCGATCCCGGTGCAGGTGATCATCACCAGCGACGGCCCTGAACTTTCCGGCTACGGAGCGCTGAGCGACCAGCACGCCTCCGACCTGTGCGACGGCGCCCCCCGGATCAACCTGCAGCGCCCCGACTCCGGCACCCAATACCGACCCAAGCCGTCACTGATCCGCTGGGTGCGGGCACGAGATCGGCACTGCCGCTTCCCCGGGTGCCGTAGGCCTGCGGCGCAGTGCGACCTCGACCATGTGGTTCCGCACCCGATCGGGCCCACGAGCGAGTCGAACCTGGCGTGCCTTTGCCGCTATCACCACCGGCTTAAGACCCACACGAATTGGCGGGTGCGCGCGATCGGTGGCCACCGGCTGGAATGGACGAGCCCGCGCGGACGGATCTACCTCACCGGCCTGGATGATCCCTGACCAAACGGCGCATGCGGGGTTCCCGACGAACTCCTTCGGGAAGTGACCGGAGGGCGGAACGGAGCGGTCAAGATCATCGAACCAGAACCGCGGTCGGACTGTCCGTTTCTGCAGGCACATCCCGCGATCCCGCCGCGTCTCGTGACGGACGGCACGACAAACCCCATGATCAGCCCGCAGATCCGGACACGTCTCCTACCCTGGGACCCGTGTCACGTTGCGTCGCGACCTGCGGGCTCACCACTCTCGATCTGGTGCAGTACGTGGACCACTTGCCCGCCGCTGATGAGAAGGTGCAGGCCAGCGATGCACGCATCGAGTTCGGGGGGCCCGCTGCCAACGCCGCATTCACAGCGGCTGCGCTGGGCCTGCGTAGCCGCCTGCTGACCTGCATCGGCCGTTCCGCGCTGAGCTCGGTACTCATGGAGTCCCTGCAGGCAAGCCGACTCGACGTCGTGGACGCTTCCGCCCAACGCGACTGGCAACCACCGGTCTCTTCGGTCGCCGTCACGGGTGCGACGAGAGCGGTCATCTCGCTGAACTCCGCCACCCGGCCGGCGACCCGTCTGCCCGAGGGCAGCCTCGATGAATGCAGCGCGCTGCTGGTCGACGGCCACCATCTGCCCTTGTGCATCGAGGCCGCGTCGCAGGCGCGCGTCGCCGGCATTCCGGTGCTGCTGGACGGCGGCTCCTGGAAGCCGGGTCTGGAACGCCTAATTCCGCTCGTGGACGCAGCGGTCCTGTCAGCGGACTTCACGTCACCCGAACCGATCGACTGGCACGACCGGCCGGTAGCGGTCACCAACGGCCGCCACCCGATCAGCTTCCGGGTGGGTTCCCATGAGGGCACGATCGACGTCGACTCGGTCACCACCACCGACACGCTCGGCGCGGGCGATGTCTTCCACGGAGCGTGGCTCGCACACGTCGGCCGGTTCGGTCTCCAGGACTTCGAGCACGGTCTGCGGTTTGCCGCCCGCATCGCCGGGCTCTCATGCCGATACCCAGGAGCGCACGCCTGGGCTGAACACCTCTGACCCACGACGGAACCCCACGCAGACCGGGCACGTCAGAGTGATCCACGCCACATGATCACGTCGAGGGTTGCAGCCTGTAGTCTGCGCATCTCGAAAAGTCTGGAGTAACGATGGTCCGCACAGTTGCCGTTATCGCTGCCCTGACCACCGCGGCTGCGGTCGTGCCCGCAACCCTCGCCCAGGCTGACGTGCTCGCCGCCCCGGCTGCCCCGTCCGATCAGGCCCCTGCGGCCCAAGCGACCAGCCGCACAGCCAAGGCGGGCCTCGCGCCGCAGTGGGTCCAGTACCCCTACTTGTCCGGCGGGAAGAAGGGCAAGCTGACGGTGGTGGCGAAGGTGTACCTCGACCCAATGCGCCTCCGTGCGCGTGCTGGCCTGCAGCAGGACCGTCTACGGATGCGGGTGGCCGTCAGCAAGAAGAAGTTCAGCAAGGTGAACAAGCCTCGGTCGGTCGCACTACTGCCTGACAGTGCGCTGCTGATGCGGACCCACAAAACCCGCAAAGTTAACAAGCCCGGAGTGCTGACCATCAAGGTGCCCCTGTCGAAGAAGACGTCCAACAAGCTGCGCGACCGCGGGTTCAAAGGCCAACGAACGGCCGTGGCGGTCTCGGTGAGTCACCGCAAGGACACCAAGAAGGGCGGCTCCCCGCACGAGGTGATCCAGGTCGGCTCTGGTCCGTTGGTCAAAGGCAAGTGGTCCAAATCCAAAGTGCAGCGGGCCACCGCCGGAGCCAGGCAGCAGCGTGTGGTGCAGAGGCGTTCGACGGCCCAAGGGGCTGAACTCGCATACGCCACCATGCCTCCCGGCGCCAGCAATTCGGACACGCCCTGGTTCAACACGATCACCGTGAGCAACAACTCTCCGTTCCAGCAGCAGATCTCGTTCCAGCCGGTTATCCAGTGCATGTACTCGGCACCCACCACGTATGCGGACCCAAATGCGCCGACCCCCGCGCCCGAAACGGTCAACGCGGGCGACACCCTGTCGTTCACTTTGGCCATGCCGCAGGGTTGGTTGGTGTACCCCGGCTACGACGGCCCTGCCCCGGCGCCGGGACTGTACGGGGGCGAGAAGGGGCTCAACGCCCCTGGTACGCAGGGGAACCTGGCGACCGATCTGGTCAACTCCGCCAATGCCGCAGGACAGAACGCAGCGGATTCCGCCTTCAACGAAAGCACCTACACCGACGGCGGTATGGTGGGCGCCATCGCCGCGGCCAGCGTGCGGTTCCTCGTGTCCTTCTTCGAGGGGCTGAAGGTCGACACCTGCAACAACACCGCTGAGTATCCCCAGTTGTTCGGGGTGAGCACGGTGGTGACCGGTTTCGGGACCAACGGGGTGTCGAACCCGAGCCAGGCCGAATGGCCGGCGACGAACACCTGGGCGGGCAACTCCTCCTCAGGCAATTTCGCGGCGGGCAACCAAGGCGCATTCACTGACACCCCGACCAGCGATTTCATCACAGGCACGCTTCAGCAGGCGTTGGGCGCACAGACCAACGCCCTGTACTACTGGAACGGTGGCGCCCCAGCCCCGATGGTTTCCCCCAACGCGTCGTCGGGGAGCTATACCGGAGGTTCAGCCACCTTCCAGGACGGCTTGATGCAGTACGTGGGACCTAACCCTGGTTTCCCCGGCGGCGCAATGCAGTGCAAGGCGTACGACAAGGAATCCAAGAATCCCTACTCGGTCTGCAAGTACACGGCTTACGGAGAGATGTCCATCCAGCTCAGCTACTTGACGAACCCGCAATACACTGCGGGGATGCTCAACGAGGGTGAGGCGCCGACGATGACCGCCACCGTTGACTCCGATGGAACCTACACTCTGACCTGCGATCTTTCGAGGATGACCGCCACACTGACGACACCGTTCGGGGAAGGGGCTCCGACCACAGTTGAACAGAGCACCCTGACCAACACCGCGACCAACGGTTCCGGGCAACTGCCGCAGAACGCCGACTGGCTGGTCAACTTCTTCGGCGTGAACGCCAACGGTGAGCCGGTATACATCCAGGAGTCGGTCACCAGCGCCACCAACGGCGTGAACACGCCCTACCTGGCACCGAACGCGGCCAACGTGCCGGTGTCGATCCAAGCCGCATCGGGCGGCAGCGGTCAGTCCAAAGCAACTGGCCAGGTCTCTGCCGACAACATGGCCGACATGGTGACACTGGACGGCACCCCGTCAGTGCCCACGCAGTTCGGCTGCACCGCCTCGCCCACCATCAGCCTGCCCGGGCTCAAGATCAACGCCCCCGACGGCAGTGCGATCGCAGCGGCATACGGCAACAACTGGCCGGTACCGACCACGATCGGCGAAGGCGGCGGCTGGCCGGTCGGGGTGTATGGCAACAGGCAGAAGATGTTCGACTTCAAATGGCAGACCCCGGTCACCAAACTCAACGTGACCTTCCAGGGGCCACCCCTGCGGGACATCACCGACGTGCCGCAAGGCTGACAGCGTCTCAGCACCGAATGTCGCGAAGTTGACGAGACACGCCGGCGTGTCGGGGCGACTTCACGACAATGGGGAACGTGGCGTCCGGACGGGCGCCCATCGAGCCTGAGGAGTAGCCGCATGTCCAGAATCGTTGTCCTCGGAGGCTGCGGGGGAATCGGAAGCGTGGCCGTGCGGGCCCTCGCAGCCGCCGACGGCGTGGACGAGATCGTGATCGCGGATCAACCCAGCGCCGACCCCCAGGCTGCGGCCCGCGGGTTCGACCGCCCCGGCGTCATCGGCGTCGAGGTCGACGCGAGCTCCACGGGATCGCTCACCACGGCGATGGCCGACGCGGACGTGGTCGTCAACTGCATCGGACCGTTCTACCGCTTCGGTCCACCGATCCTGCAAACCGCCATCGACGCCGGGGTCAACTACGTGGACGTCTGCGACGACCTCGCACCTACCCGCACGATGCTGGAAATGGACGGCGCCGCAAAGGCGGCAGGCGTCACGGCATTGATCGGTATGGGCAACTCCCCCGGCATCGCCAACGTCATCGTCCGGCTGTGTGCAGACCAACTGCTGGATCAGGTCGAATCAGTGGACATCATGCACGTCCACGGCGGTGAACCCGTTGAAGGTGCGGCCGTCATCAAGCACCGGATCCATGCCATGGACCACCCCGTTCCGTTGTTCGTGGACGGGCAGTTCATCGAGGTGCGCCAACTCGACGAGGACGGCCAGCGTTTCGTGCGCGAGTTCGATTTCCGCGATGTCGGCAGGCTTCCGGCATATCCCTACCCACACCCCGAGACGATCACCTTGCCGCAGCACATCCCGGGCCTACGACGGGCGACGAACCTCGGGGTGATCTTCCCGCTCACATACTTCCGGCGCACGCAGGAACTCGTCCGCGCTGGCGCCTGCAGCCAGGAACCATTGATCGTCGACGGACACGCAGTCGTGCCCCTGGAGTTCTCGGTCGCTTTGCTCCAGCGCGAACGGCCAGGTCTGCTGGCGGCCGCAGGTGTCACCGGTCCAGGCGGGTGCCTGGCTGTGCACGTCAGCGGCCTCAAGAACGGCCAGCGGCACAGCTACACCTTCCAACTGTCCTCCCAGGAGGCCGGAGCCGGCGAAGGCACGGGGATCCCCGCGGCAATCGGTGCACTGCTAATGCTCGGATCCAAGATCGTTGGTCCCGGCGTGCTTCCACCGGAGGCTGGCGTCGACCCCACGACCTTCCTGCCGCTCGCGTTCGACATTATGCATCGACTCGGGGTGAGAGCCGGCGGCGGACTACACGTCGAACACACCGGCCCGGACGGCACCGTCACCGAACTGCCTTTGGCCTACTGACGGCGCGGGTCGAGCCTCCCGAGCGGGCAAGGCCGCCGGGCGCTGGGGCAAGGTGGAGTACATGAACTGGACCCTTGAGGTGATCGTGGTGCCGGTCTCCGACGTGGACCGCGCCAAGCACTTCTACACCGAGCAACTTGGCTTCGCCGTCGATCACGACACCACCGTCGAAGGCATGGGACGCATCGTGCAACTGACTCCCGTCGGTTCAGGGTGTTCCATCGTCATTGGCAGCGGGCTGGTCCCACAGATGCCGCCCGGTTCGATCAAAGGCCTGCAGTTGGTTGTCAACGACGTGGTGCGTGCACGCGAGGAACTGGCCACCCGCGGCGTCGAGGTGAGCGAGGTCCAGACCATGGGCGTCAACCCCCGGCCCGTCCCGCACCCGCTCGACAACGTGGGCTTCATCTTCTTCGACGACCCTGACGGCAACGCCTGGGCAGTGCAACAGATCTCCTCGCGGCCGTGAGTCAGGCGTTCAAAGCCGCCTCGGTGAACGACACTGCGAACGCGCGGCACCAGACCACGACCCGCCACTTGGCATCGAGGTCGCTACCCGCCGGGACGTCATACTGCTGATCGCCCTTATTGCCCTTCAGGTCACCTAGTGAAACCGCCCCTTCATCACTGCCCGCCGGGGCATCCGCAGGCACCAGATAGACCAGCAGATCAGGCCCGTTGTCCGTCTCGAAGTCCGTCAAGGTGACGACGCCTGAGCCATCCGCCTGCTTGATCAACGAGGCGGTTCCGGAGCCTGGATGCGCGGCGGGCTTGAACTGCCCGGTGGCCACGAGACTGCTCGAAGCGGGCTGCTCCGAGGACGGCGCGCTGGCCACCACGACCTGCTCGTCGACGGTCGTGTCCGTCACCAACGGCAGACCGAGCCAGACCCCTGCGACGCCGCCCACAACAACGAATGGAGCGATCAGCGCGACCGCCAGATCCCGGCGCCGCCACACAAGCAGCCCGATGCCCACCGCAACCACTCCGAAGAACAGCGTGGTCATCACCATCGCCTGCAGGTCCGAGTTGGCCAACCGGCCGAAGCCGAGAACACCCAGCACCATGACCACCACCACCGCTACTGCGGCCAAGACTTTGCCGATCATTGCACTCCTTCGATCCTCCGTAGGTCTTCGCCGCGGAACCCCCGCCGGATTGGGTCCCCCGAACGGATCGTCAGTAGATCCGAAAGATGGTGGACATGCCCTAGATTGTTATGTATTCTTATCCCTTTGATCTTGAACTGCGGCGTAGCCTGCAATTGGGGGGAAGGACATGGGCTGACCCCCATGGATGCCGAAGGACGGTGTCCCACCGTGGAGGTGGTTCACTATGAAACTCTTACGATTTGCTCTCGCCGGCGTTCTCGCCGTGGCCACCGTTGGCACAGCAACGACAACAAGCGCCGGTGTTCCCGTCGGTCTTCAGAATGCGTCCTTTGAGACGCCATTGAATCCGGCGACCGATTGGACCGCCCAGCGCGTCCTGTCGAACGGCACGGTTGAGACTGCGACGTGCGCTGCCGATCAGCGCAGCGTCTGCGTCGTGGGGACCGACTCGTTCACAGACGCCGACAAGGGCGTGGCCTATACCGTCACGCCACGCGACGGCACCAAGATGCTGCGCCTCGGCGGACCGTTCACGAGCAAGAGCCAGAGCCAGCAACTTGACAAGTACGTGGTCAAGCAGACGTTCATCGTCAACGGATCGAACCCGGTGATCAACCTGAACTTCAACGCTTTCATGTACGACTACACCGGATACGACGACCTGACCATGAAGGTTTCGCTCACCGATGAGAACGGAGCGGTCGTCTACTCGAAGTCGCAGGGCGCCTTCGGGAACGGCGGCGACACCAACCTGAAGTCCACAGGCTGGGTCGGCAACAAGATCAACTTGAGCGCACTCGCCGGCCAGCAGGTGAACCTGAACGTCACATCGGGTGGCACGAAGGACACCATGTACGGATGGTGGGTCTACCTGGACGCAGGCAACCTCCCTGCCTCGGCCGCAGTGGGCAAGCCACAACTGCCCAATACCGTGCAGGCCCCGGATGGAAGCACCGCCTGGATTCAGATCAACACCAACGAGTCAGGCCAGATCTTCATCACGGTCACACCGTTCGAGGTCAACAAGTTCCCCGGAGGGTGCCTGCCTCTGGCGATCAGCGTTCCGATCAACGGCGGTGGCGGGGTGGTGTCCAATGCCAGGATCCTGCTGAAGTCCAGCATGGGCGACCAGACAGTCGACCTTGAGGATCCCGACGGTGATGGGATCTACAGCATCAAGGCCGGACAGGTCCTGTGTGCACGTGAAGGCAATCTGTTCCTGCTCTACGACGTGACGGCGGGCACCAGTACCCAGTCGTTCTCCGTGCCGCTCGGCACGGTCACGCTGATCGATCCGCAGGGTGTTGTGTACGACCAGGCGAAGTACGCCGGGAAACTCAGCGAGTTGGGCAGCGCGGCGGATTGCATCGAGGAGACCGCCTCCAAGTGCGCGTCGGACAAGACGACCGCGCGCGCCTTCGCGGCGATCAGCGGCGCAACCGCGACACTCCAGCGTGCTGGATCGTCGGGCTTCACCACCGTGCTAGAAGCTGATCCCGGCATCAAGCCGAACGTCAATCCGCAGATCACCAACGGCAGCGGCCGTTTCCAGTGGGATGTTGCCGCTGGGACGTACCGCGTCCAGGTCACGGCGGACGGCTACAGTCCGGTCACCTCGCGCGAGGTGGTCATCCCGCCCCCGGTCCTCGACCTGCACATCGCGATGACGAAGATCGAACCACAGACCCAGGCCGCGACCTTCAAGGTGGCGAAGAAGATCGCGTTCAAGGGAAAGACAGTCCTGCTCAAGAAGGCGGTCGTGACCAACGCGGGTCAAACCGCCAAGGCGAAGGTGACGTGGTCCACGAAGAAGTCGGCCAAGGGCACCTCCAAGAAGTACGCGAAGGTCACCAAGACCAGTAAGGGCAAGGTGACGATCACGACGAAGGGCAAGGCCAAGAAGCTCTACGTCAAGCTGACGCTGAAGGCGCCGGCGACGACCGGGTTCACGGCCTTCACGTTCGCCAAGACCTGGAAGGTCAAGAAGTAGGAATCCGCTGCTCGAGGCGCTGCTGGTGCTCCAGAAGTCCGACCCTCAGCCCAAGCGCTGATTAGCCAGTCGGCTGCGCACCTTCAGCGCCTCACGGCGTGCGCTCTTGGCGACCGCCGCATCTGGATAGTGCTTTCCGATCGCTTCGAGCAGAGCAACCGCGTTAAGGGGCATGAGGCGCGAGATCTCCGCGATCTCCGCGATCAGGTCCGTGGCTGACATCCCCTCACCCCAGTAGTCGGCGATGCCTTCCGGGTCGGTCTCGGCCATGAAGCCGATGGCGGAGAACCGCGCGCGCATGGCCACCACGGGATCCACTTGACCTGGATCCAGCAGTCCCCTCTCCGCGAGCCAGCCGAGGCTGGCGATGGCCAGCGGGTCGTCGGAATCGCTCGTCTCGAAGCCCTTTAGCAGCGCAACGGAAAGGTCATCGACCAGATCCGGGGGCGCCTCTGTCAGGAGCACGAAGAACGCGGTTTCGGAGGCCATCGCCTGGAACACCTCGAGCATCGCCGCCGGACGATCCTCCTGCCGGGCTACCCACCGGCTCAGGACCCCCCACCACATTTGCCGGTCGCCATCGCGATCGTCCGCCAGATCGGCGACGTCCTGGGCGCTCTCCGGTTGGCTGATCGTCTCGACCGTGACCCCTTCTAATCGGGACTGCTCCACGGTTACCACGATGCCGAAGGCTGTCAGCCTTATCGTCCCTCCCGACCGAGTGGAGAACATGCCTGAGTCTTCGTGAGTCACATCCTCTTGGACAATGACACCTGCCCGCTCCACGAGCTCCAGCAACCGGTCGAGCCGCAGGCAGACACTGCTGCGCTCGAAGTCCTCGTCCGTCCACCTCGACTTGATGCCCACCCGGTCGCGGATATCCAAGACCAAGTCAACCAACTCAGCGAACTCGACGGGGCGCGGCAGGGCCCTAGCCAGCAGCGGGACGAGCAAGTCGTCGATCAACTCGTCCTCGTCGGCGCCGAGGCTGTACATCCCATAGGAGGAGACGGGGCCGAAGTCGACCAGGATTTCGAACGCCTTCCGGGCCTCACCCACGGGATCCTTGTCACAGCGGTCCCGCCACGCCTTGACCCCCACCAACCGCGATTTGACCACCCGCAGGGCGCCTGCCTCACCGGCCCACCACCGCCAGTGATCCAGTTGCGGCATTCGCGACGTTGACCCCCGGCGGAACGTCAGGTCACCGACTGCCTCCTCCAGAGGCTCGGTGCCGAGAATCTCGGAGAGTGCCTCCGCGTCAGCGAGTTTGATGTTGCCGGTCTTCGTCAAAGGTCGGCCTGGCGCTTCGAAGTAGTCGCTCAGGGCCCGGAACCCCGCCAGAACAGGGGCCGCCGCAGCAGCAGCCCGCACCTCGTCCTCACTGGGCAGCGCCACAGGCCCGATGGTGATGGGCTCAGGAATCTCTGGGCCCATCAGTGAATCGGTGAAGGCCTTCCGCTGCTCGAACGGCCGGGCGTTGAACTCGTCCATGAGCGAGTTCAGACGCTCCGGTGATAGGTCCTCGTCGAAGTCGACACCCATTCCCGCGAACAAGGACTTCGCCATGCCGAAGTTCGACGGATCGCCCATCCGGCTTTCGCACTCCGCGGCCAAAGAACGGGCGTGGGCGGCCAGCACGACCGCCGGGGTACTCCCGGCCGACAGAAGATGGCGCTCCTCGAGGAACACAAAACCGTCAGCCACCGCTTCGACAGCGGTCGCCGCCCACGAAGGCGGGGCACTGACCTTGCGGGGCGCCCAGTGCAGGAGGAACTCCTCAACATTCGCAACGGACCATTGATCGAGGCGGCCGTCTTCGTAGGTGACCTTCCAGTCCAGCAGGAGGGAGAAGTCCGAGTTGTCTTCGAAGTCGGTGCCGGTACGCTGACGGCGCCACGCTTCATAGCTGTCGGTGAGTTCTTCGATGCTGGCCCTGGCTTGCTCCACATCACCGGGCTCGAAGCGCATGCGAGGAGATGACATGACTCGATCCTCACACGAGGCACTTGCGGGACGTGCGAGCCGTACCGCAGGAAGCCCCAGCGCTATGCCGCGTGCTCGTCCTGCGCCCTCGCCGCGCGGTACACCAACGTCCATGCGGTGAGCAGCCACCAGGCGATCACGCCGATGGCCAGCCAGAAGAAGATGGCCGCCGGCGTCCCCTTGATGAAGAAGACGTCCACGGCCGTGAGCAGGAAGAAGATCAGGCCCGCGACCAGCAGGATCACCGACGTGACCAGCCATCGCCAGAACCGCCCTCCGAGCGTGCGGAAGTTCACCGCCAGGGCGTTGGCCTGCCCGTCCATCGCTGCGATCGGCAGGAAGGGCGTGAGGGCTGCGACCAGCAGCACCAGGGCCGGGTGGATAAGGGTCACCAGAAGCACCAACAACCATTGCAGCAGCGCCCAGCCGGTGAACGCTCCCGTGTGGGCTTTGACTCTGGCGAGCACGGACTCACCGTCCCTGTCTACGGCCCCCAGGGCGCACGATGTGAGGACCGCATAGAGCAGCATCGCGCTGACGGCTGACACCAGTAATGCGAGGAGGAAACCGAGGCTTAAACCGGACTGGGTGTCGAGCCATATGAGGAAGCCCTGAACGACGGTGTTGACCACGATGAACAGCAGCGCCGGACCCGCGGTCCGCCACATCACCACGAGGGCTTTGAACAGCGCTGAGATGCGGTAGTGAGCAGGTGTCGCAACCGCCACGTCGGTACTCACTTGGCCTCCTGCGCGTTTTCGGCGAGAACGGTCTCGACCTGTCCGTTGAAGATCTCCTTGGCTCCGACTGTCACCTTGAGCGAGATCACCGCTGGCGAGTAGGCCCCGTATTCGGTCTTGGTGGCCCCGAACTCCTCGAGGCTCTTGGCCTCCGACCTGATCTCGTCGCCGTTGCGTGCGGAGCCTTTGCACACGTACAAGTCGGCCTCGAGTTCACACACCGGCGCCACCGCGATGGGCACCCGGTTGTCCGTGAGCACGTCGTTGGTCGCGATCCGCACCGCGGTCACCTCAGCGCCTGCGACCGGCTGCAATTGAGCGATCTGGCTGCACCCTGCCAGAGGTATCAGCGCGACCACAGCAAGCAAGCGTTTCATGCGCCGGCCTCCTGGGTGTTCTTGAGGTTCACGGCTTTTCGTTTGAGGATCTCTTTGTCCAGGTCCGCGTCGCTGATCTTCTCGAGGTCGAAAGGTGCCGGCAGGATCAATTCCACGTTCCGGTCGAGGTCCGAACCCATCAGCGCGAACGGCGTGGCGGTCCAGTCGTTGGACGCCAACTCCCGGCTCAAGGAAGCGATCCCCACCTGGGAGAAGTCCCCGTTGGTCCACTGCGCGGGCGAGGCGTGGTCAAGAACGATGGCGAAGATCGACATCGTCCCGTCGCGGTTGTCACAGATGTCGACCACCTGTTGCTGCTGGGGGTAGTCGATGCAGGACGCGGTGGTGATCTCCCAAAAACCACCGGTCCTGTCCGCGTTGGGGTGGGCCTTGATGGTGTTGGTGTGGGTGTGGCCGTTGAGCCACGCGATCATGTTCGGGTACTTCACGAGCATCGCGATGAACTCGTCGGCGTGGATCAGCGGCTCCCCCGGGTGGAACGGCGACTCGGCGGTGTTCTCCAGCGTGAGGCTGTTGTGGTGGCTGAGGATGATCGCCAACTTGTCCTGCGCCACACACTCCTGCAGACCGGCTTCGAGCCACTCGAACTGGTTCTGCGGCACTGCGCCATCCGCGCCGGTCAGCCGGTTGCAGGTGTCCAGACCGAACAGCCGAAGGTTGGGTCCCAGGTCGGTGCTCCAGAACGTGTTGTTGTCCGTGAGGTTCGCCTGGGTGAATCCGTGCCCGACCGGTCCGGGACCTCCGCCGGTGTCCTCGAAGTGCGCGGCCATGAAGTCCTGCCCCTGCAGCAGTCGGCGGTTGGGGTCGGACTCCACCCGCTTGAAACCGCCCACGAGTCCGAACTGCTGCCGGAGGTAATCAAGACCCCGCTGTAGCGGGCTTGTGTCGGTGGCCATACCGGTGAACTGGTCGGTGACCCACGAGGGGAACGACCAGTACTTGGTGTGCCCGGTGGCCAGCGAACGCAAGGAGTCGTCCTGTCCGACGAAGCCGTTGAGAAGAACGTCGTGGTTGCCGAACACCGTGAACCACGGCGCCGGCATGCCCGGGCTTTTCACCTCGGTGGTCACGATCGCGTCCATAAGGCCTGGGATCTGTGGGAAGCCGTACTCCCCCCACATGTCGCCGGACGGATCGTCAGGGTGGTACGCGTAGGTCGCCTCAGGCCACACCTCGACACCTTCGTACTCACCCTCAGCACCGGAGTTGGCGACGACCGGGACCCCATCCATGACCTTGATGTACCAGCGGGTCTCGAGGTTGGAGATCTGATCGGCGGAGTCGCCGGTGTTCACCACCGCCGCCATCGGGGCGCCGGTGACCGGACTGCTGGCCACATCGTTGAACGCCTGCACCATCTGCGCCTGGACGAACAGCGACATCGACTCCTGCGGCCGGCACACGCCAGGCATCAGCGTGGGGCTGAACGCCATCACCGGTTCCAGGCGCGACGGGGACTGGGTGTCCTGGATGTGGATGTCGGAGGTGTGCCCGAGATAGGCCAGCGAACGCCTTCGTGCCACGCGTCCCGGCGACGGGCGGTTGACGACCAGGTCCTCCCGGACGATGAACGGCTCGCCGGGCGCGGTCAGCAACGTGCGGTACGCCCGGTTGCCCGTCGTGGACTGCCGGATGGTCTCGCGCAGGGTGGTGGGCACGTCGGCGGGAGCCAGCGGCGCGGCCAACGCACTTCCGACCATCGACCTCGGCAGCCCGAGGGAGGCGGCCAGGGCACCGCTGAACGCGATGAATGATCGACGGCTCATTTGCGCCATGGGTTCTCCTCGCGGTGGACATGCGAATGTTCGTCATAGTGGCATACAGCCGCGCTCAATCAGGGTCGCTGGTCGACGAGTCGCGGGACGTATCGGCTGAGGTCCCTCTCAGCAGCCGAGCACCTCACCCTGCGTTTGCCGACCGGTCCACACTCCGGCCGCGCGGATGTTGAGGAGCAGCAACCGAGCTGGCTGCTCCCTGCATCACCTAGGCGGTAGACACCTCAGGCGGCAATACCGAGGAATACCAAGATCGCGCGCTCTACTTCAATCATCTGCTCGGTACCCACCCGACCAATGCGTGCAGCGACATTTGAGCGTCGTACCGTCGTGAGCTTATCGATCATGACGAAACTCACCGCGTCGAGTCCCGTGGCCTCTGTCGCAGGCAAGGCGATCCTCACCAAGGGTGCATCCACCGCGATCGACGTCAGAGGCAGCACGGTCACCGACTCCGTCCCGGCGAAGACGTCGTCCTGCACGATCAAGGCCGGACGCGGCTTCGACGCGTACACTCCTCCGACGACCGTCCAGATTTCTCCCCGCCTCACGACTCCTCGTCCCAGCGGACCGACACCGCCTCAACGAAGTCCTGCTCGCCGGTGTCGGCGGCAGCAATCAGTCGCGCCTGACGATCGGCCTCATCGGCGAAACCTGGGCTGCGAACATCAGGCACCCAGATCTGGATTGGTCGCAGTCCTCGGGCGCGCAGACGCGCCCTGTGTTCCCTGACTCGATGTCTGACCGCCACGATGTCATGTTACATGTAACGCTCTTTTTGCGGGAATCCTTGTGGACGCCGGACACCGATGTGGAAGAACGACAACTAAGTTGCCGGTTCGCCACATTCGTCAGCCGCTGGGCGTCACCCCTGGCGGGCGAAGGCCCCGACGACGCCTGCCGAAGCCACCTAGCCTGGAGCGATGCGCTCCTTCTCCGACTTCCGCGTTGATCTGTCCCTGGCGGAACTGGCCCAAGCCCAAACGGCCGACACAAGAACCCGGGCCACTTGGGCCTACCTCCTACTGCGCCCAGGAATGGAGTTCGTCCGGCAACGCTCGAACTTCATCCTCAACTGGAAGGCGGCCGG
>JALOLM010000204.1 GCA_025455985.1 Candidatus Nanopelagicales bacterium
CTGCCGATATTCACGCTGACGCAGTGGTCGGGTGAACCGGTCGCCGCGGTGGCCGGCCGTGCGGTGCCCTTGCGCGCGCTGGTGGGTGCGCTGCTCTCCGGGGACTGCTCGTGGCGCGAGTCGATCCCGTCGGCCCGCATCGTGTCGGACAGCCTGCGCATCATGTGCCCGGCGTGTGGTCGATGCCGCGAGGTGGAGGTGGCTCGCTGGCTGCTGGGAACATGTGAATGCGGGTTGCCCGTGCAGCGCCCTGGCCAGGTGGATCGGCCTCCTCGGGGCGGTTCCTGCTGCGGCTACTGGGGTCCCGGGTGGCCGCTCGACGGGCGTTCCCGCGACTGGTCCGGCACCGCCACGGTCAGCGCCGGACATTGGTGTCTGAGCGCGTGTTAGCCCTTCAGCACCCCGTCGCTGACGAGAGCCGCGCGGGTCAAGGTGTCCACAGCGCCGGTGACCGGCAGTGACTTCCGGCGCTGGTAGTCAGCGACAGCACGCATGGTCTTGGGTCCGAAGTACGAGTTGGGGGCGCCGACTCCGAGGGTCTTCTGCACGGCGAGCACTTCGGCGGATTCGCTGCCGCGCCACAGCAGTGGTCCGGACTTGGTCGATGTCCGGGTCAGTGGTGGTGGCGACCCGCACGGCCGGCGGGTGGGGTCGGTGCGGGTGTGCAGTGGGGCGGGTTCGCCCTGGTAGACCCGGCACGGGCCGTAGTCCTCGGCGGCCGGTGTGCCGTCCCAGAAGCTGGTCTTGCCGAAGGCGCCGGCCCACGAGAAGGAGAAGTGCACGTGGTCGGTGTGGGGGTTGGAGTTGTTCAGGCGGCGCCATCCCTCTGACGCGCGGTACGAACCCCAGATGCGGTGGTTGTAGCCGATGTACATGATGCCCAAACGACGCGCCCAGTAGGCGTCCTCGCCATCCGGGCCTTCAGCCATCAGCCAGTTGATGAGGTCGGTGGCTGCGGCGAACGCCTTGGGATCCTTCACATCGGCGTGCCAGTCCCACGCTCGGCCGTCGAGATGTTCACTGACCCCGTCGTCGGTGCAGTCGCGCCGGGATCCCCAGTCCTCGGTCTCGGGGTAGGTCTTCATGACGAGATCCCGGAATGCCCGGATGCCTTTGCGCCATTTCGGGTCGCAACTGGCCTGGGGGACGTAGGCCGCGAAGCCTTCGACCTCCCCGGCGGGTTGGGCGTACTGTCCTAAGCCACCGCCACTGACCTTCGGGACCGGCGATGAGGTCGGTTCGCCCGCGCTCGGGAGCGTGGCGATGATCGGGGCGGCCGCGATGCATAACAGGCCTGCGGCGATCGCAATCTTCATCACACCCCTCCTTCGGCACACAGCGCGTCAGACCTTACAGATGGCGCCTTCTGCACGCCAACGGAGCACGGCAGGCAGCCAGGTTAACGGGGTCTTAAGCCCGGACCCCACGGGTGCAGCGGATAGCGGGGCATGGCATTGTGGAGCCAGGCCTCGCGCAGCCGTTGGCGCCCGATCCGCGCCGTTGTCCCATCCCGCGCGGAGACGGAGTGCAGTGATGACGATAGCCGGTTTGGAAAACCCGCCCACCAAGAACAAGAAGCTGCTCGAGTGGGTCGAGGAGGTCGCAAACCTCACCCAGCCCGACAAGGTGGAGTGGTGTGACGGTTCCGACGCCGAGTGGGAGCGCATGACCCAGGCCCTGGTCGACAGCGGAACGTTCACGAAGCTGAATCCGGAGTTGCGACCCAACTCCTTCCTGGCACGTTCGGACCCTTCCGACGTCGCGCGCGTTGAGGACCGCACCTTCATCTGTTCGCTGCGCGAGCAGGATGCAGGTCCCACGAACAACTGGCAGGACCCTGCCGAGATGCGCGTCACGCTCAAGGAGCTTTTCGCCGGCTGTATGCGTGGGCGCACGATGTACGTGATCCCGTTCTCCATGGGTCCGCTCGGCTCCCGGATTTCGCAGTTGGGCGTTGAGCTCACCGACTCCCCGTACGTCGTGACGAACATGCGGATCATGACCCGCATGGGACAGGCTGCGCTGGACCTGATCGGCGAGGACGGCGACTTCGTCCCGGCGCTGCACTCGGTCGGGTACCCGCTGGTCGACGCCGATGGCAACGCCCGCGAGGACGTCGCCTGGCCGTGCAACGACACCAAGTACATCGTGCACTTCCCGGAGACCCGCGAGATCTGGTCCTACGGCTCGGGCTACGGCGGCAACGCACTGCTCGGCAAGAAGTGCTTCGCGCTGCGGATCGCGTCGGCCATGGCCCGCGACGAGGGCTGGATGGCCGAGCACATGCTCATCCTGAAGCTCACCGCACCCGACGGCGACGTCAAGTACATCACCGCGGCTTTCCCGTCGGCATGTGGAAAGACGAACCTCGCGATGCTCGAGCCCACGGTCCCCGGCTGGAAGGTCGAGACGGTCGGCGACGACATCGCCTGGATGCGCTTCGGCGACGACGGCCGGCTGTACGCGATCAACCCGGAGGCCGGCTTCTTCGGGGTCGCGCCCGGTACCGGCATGAAGACCAACGCGAACGCAGTGAAGACGCTGTACGCCAACAGCATCTACACCAACGTCGCGCTGACCGACGACGGCGACATCTGGTGGGAGGGCCTCACCGACGAGCCGCCCGCGCACCTCATCGACTGGAAGGGCCGCGACTGGACCCCGGACAGCGACGAGCCCAGCAGCCACCCGAATGCCCGGTTCACCGCACCGGCGTCGCAGTGCCCGTCGATCGCTCCCAACTGGGAGGACCCGGCCGGTGTGCCGATCTCGGCAATCCTGTTCGGTGGCCGCCGTGCCACCAACGTGCCGCTGGTCAACGAAGCGCGCGACTGGGCACACGGTGTCTTCATCGGCGCGACGGTTTCCTCTGAGATGACCGCTGCTGCTGTTGGCGGCATGGGCCAGCTTCGCCGCGACCCCTTCGCCATGCTCCCGTTCTGCGGCTACAACATGGCCGACTACTGGGGCCACTGGCTCAAGATCGGCGCGACGGCTGACCCGGAGAAGTTGCCGAAGATCTACCAGGTGAACTGGTTCCGCAAGGACGAGAACGGCAAGTTCATTTGGCCGGGATTCGGGGAGAACTCCCGGGTGCTGGCGTGGATCGTGGAGCGCGTCGAGGGCCGCACGGAGGCCGAGGCGACCGCGATCGGTGCCAAGCCGAAGGACGGTGACCTGTACGTCGACGGCCTGGGAATGTCCGAGGAGCAAATCGCGGAACTGTTCGCGGTCGACCCGCAGAGCTGGCTGGCCGAGTGCGACTTGACCGAGGAGTACTTCGATCAGTTCGGTGACCGGGTGCCGCAGGGACTGCGCGACGAACTCGCGGCTCTGCGCCAGCGGCTCGAGGCCGCGCAAGGCTGAGCCTGGTTGTACCTGCCGAAGGGGCGTCTGCGATGTGCGGGCGTCCCTTCGGTCTATTTCGGGTTGGGCGCCCTCGATCGTTTGAGGTGTTGTTGCGGATTCGCCGGCATGGATTGGCAACAACGCAACAATCGGGGTCGGGAAGGGGCAACCCCGCCAGTGGGGGCGTTGTCAGGGCCGCGGAATGCGAGCTGCGGCCAAACGCACGACGGCGGCTCCGACCAACGCGAAGAGCCCGGCGGCCAGCCACATCAACGACCAGTTGCGGTTGGCCAATAGGCCCAGGGTGAATGGGCCGACGAGCAGCCCGACGGCGACCCCGGTCTGGGCCACCCCACTCGCAGCGGCCGTCGCGCTGGGGAATCGGCGAGCAACGGCGAGGTGCTGCAGGCCAGGCCAACCCCAGCCGAAAGCGTTGGCGATCACGAGGCCGACCACATAGAGGGCCTGTGTGCCGGTGGCCATCAGGAACCAGCCGACCGCGCCGGCCACGCACAACCCGCTGACCGCGATCAAGGGGTCGAAGTCGCGCCGGTCGGCCGCCACCCCGGAACCCAGCCGGATCATCAAACCCGCGACTCCGCCCGCCGCAACCAGGTAGCCGGCGGCCGCTTCACTCAACCCGGCCTCGACGCCGCCGGCGGCTCCCAGCGCCCCGATCGAGGTGGCGGCGAGCACCGCCGCGATCATGCCTGTGGCGAGCAACCACAACGCCCGGACCTGCTGTGATGGAACCTGTTGCTCGCTGCGCGCGGCGGTCGCGGGACGGTCGGCGGGTACCACCAACATGGCGATCAGCGCCGCCACCGCTGCCAGCACGTAGGCGAAGCGCCACCCGACGGTCAACGCGATGAGCGGAACCGCGAGGCCGCCCAGCATGGTCGCCAGCGGGATCCCCGATTGTTTGATCGCGAAGCCCAAGCCATAACGTTCGGGCCGGACCTGGGCGGCTACCAACGCATTGCCGGCCGGTTGCCCAATAGCGTTGCCCATGCCGCCGATCAGCAGGCCGACCGCGAGCATGACCACCGAGCGGCTGGCTGCGCATGTCACCAGAGCCGTGCAAGAGGCCGAGGTCGCCACCCACAGACTGCGGCGGATGCCCAGCCGGCGCACCTGCCGGCCCAGGGGAGCGCTACCCAGCGAGGACGACAACGCGAACACCGAAGCCAGGGCGCCGATCGATGCGGGGTTGATCCCGAAGTCGCGACCGATCTGAACGGCCATGGCGCCGGTCAGGAAGAGCGCGAGCACGCCCATGAGGTTCACTGCCACCGCCGCGAGGACTGCGCGTTGGCCTGTGGTCACGTTGTCAGGCTAGGGGGCGGCGGCCTGGGCCGCGCGACCCCACACAGCGAAGCGGCGGCCCGGGGGAGTCCCGGACCGCCGCTTCGCGTGCGAGTGTCAGTCGCCGATCGTGGCAA
>JALOLM010000205.1 GCA_025455985.1 Candidatus Nanopelagicales bacterium
AAGATGTGCTGGAGCTCCGGCTGCCAGTGCCGCCAGCACATCTTCGAAGACCGCGCCCGGCCGTTCGCCCCGCGCGCGGTCTTCGAAGATGTGCTGGCGGCACTGGCAGCCGGAGCTCCAGCGGTCGTGCCCGGGTTACCGGTGGCCGACACCATAAAGACCGTTGTCGACGGTCACGTCGGTCGCACGATTCCGCGACAGGACCTGATCGCCGTTCAGACCCCGCAGGGCTTCGCGCTCCAACCTCTGCGCGCTGCTCACGCGATGCAGGCCGGGGAGGTCACCGATGATGCCCAGCTCATGGAGCAGTCCGGGGTGCCGATCGCGGTTGTGCAGGGCTCGCCGCTTGCTTTCAAGATCACAACGGGCTTCGACCTGGCGGTCGCCGAGGCCGTGGCTGAAGGGGAGTGACCGGAGTTGTTGGTGGGTATCGGCACGGATGTGCATCAGTTCGATCCGGACACGCCTGCTTGGGTGGCCGGGCTGCTCTGGCCCGGCGAACCGGGACTGTCCGGGCACTCCGATGGTGACGTCGTGGCCCATGCCTGCTCCGACGCGCTGCTGAATGCAGCGGGACTCGGTGACCTCGGAGGGCTCATCGGGACCGACCGGCCGCAATGGCGGGGGGCGGCGGGGGCGGTGATCCTGCGCGAGGTGGCAGCCCACGTGCGGTCTCACGGGTTCGAACCGGTCAACATCGGCGTACAGATGATCGGCAACCGTCCCCGGCTGGGGCCGCGCCGGCAGGAGGCTCAGGAAGTGCTGTCCGAAGCGGCTGGCTGCCCGGTACATGTGTCGGCCACGACCACCGACGGTCTGGGTTTGACCGGACGCGGGGAGGGGCTGGCGGCGATCGCGACAGCCCTCGTGCGCACAGTCGATACCCTTGAGCGGTGACCCTTCGCCTGTACGACACCGGAACCCGCAGCGTGCGTGACTTCACGCCCCTACGCGAGGACGAGGTGTCCGTGTACTACTGCGGTGCGACCGTGCAGGCCGCGCCACATGTCGGGCACCTGCGCCCAGGGGTCGTGTTCGACGTCCTGCGGCGCTGGCTCATGGCCAAGGGGTACAACGTGACTCTGGTGCGTAACGTCACGGATGTCGACGACAAGATCATCGCGAAAGCTGCCGAAGAGCAGCGGCCGTGGTGGGCGGTCGCCCAGCACTACGAACGCGAGTTCACCCACGCTTACGACATCCTGGGTGTGCTGCCGCCCACCGTGGAGCCGCGGGCCACCGGGCACATCCCGCAGATGCACGACCTGATCTCGCGCCTGATCGCCGACGAACTGGCCTACAACGTCGATGGCGACGTCTACTTCTCCGTCTCGGCCTACGCCGATTACGGGCAGTTGTCCCGGCAGCGGCTCGATGATCTGCAGCCGGCGGCGGATTCAGCCGACGACCCGCGCAAGCGAGACCCCCGCGACTTCGCTTTGTGGAAGGCGGCCAAGCCGGGTGAGCCTGCGTGGGACTCCCCGTGGGGACCGGGCCGACCCGGCTGGCACCTCGAGTGCTCCGCGATGGCCACGTGGTACCTGGGGGAGCAGTTCGACATCCATGGCGGCGGGATAGATCTGATCTTCCCCCACCATGAGAACGAACAAGCCCAATCGCGCGCGGCCGGCGACGGGTTCGCGCGGTACTGGATGCACAACGCGTGGGTCACGGCTGCCGGGCAGAAGATGGGTAAGTCTTTGGGCAACGCCCTGGCTGTTGACGAGGTGCTCAAGCACGTGCGGCCGGTTGAGCTCCGCTATCACCTAGCTGCGGCGCACTACCGCTCGCCGATCGAGTTCTCGTACGAGTCGGTGGTCGAGTCCGCTGCCGGGTTCCGGCGGATTCTCGGGTTCCTCGAAAAGGTCACCGACGAACCCCTTCCAGCCGCAACCGCGCAGAACTGCCCGGAAGCCTTCGTGGCCGCGATGGACGACGACCTCGGTGTCCCGGCCGCGGTGGCGGTCATCTTCGACACGGTGCGCGCGGGTAACTCCGCCGCGGAGAGACGTGACGAAGCGGCCGTGAGGCAGGCATGGCGCCATGTCAGCGCGATGAGTTCGGTCCTGGGCATCAACCCCCTGGAGGATCCGTGGGTCAGCCACGATGCCGGTTCCGAGCAGGCGATGGCGGCCTTGGGTGTCCTTGTGGACGATCTGCTGGCAGCCCGCCAGCAGGCGCGTGCGGACAAGGACTGGGCCGGGGCTGACGCGATCCGCGATCGACTGCTGTCGGCCGGAATCGCCATCGAGGACCGCGCAGATGGACCGGTGTGGTCGGTGACGTCCCGTGGCAGGTAACTCGCAGCGCCGCGGTGCCCGGCGTGACCCGTCGTCGAAGAAGGGTGCGACTGTCGGATCCGGTGGGCAGCGTCGCAAAGGTCTTGAGGGCAAGGGACCGACGCCCGCGGCGAAAGATCGGCCCGGGCATCCCGCGGCGCGTCGTGCCCGCGCCACGCAGAAGCGGGCCGGCGCTCCCAAGTCGCAGAAGCGAACCTCCGGGGATGTTGTGGCCGGACGCAATGTGGTGGTCGAGGCATTGCGTGCCCACACCCCCGCGGTCGAACTGCTCGTGCAACTGCGCATTGACCTCGACGACCGGGTGCACGAGGCGGTGAGTCTGGCCGGTGAGCAGGGGCTTGCCATCAAGGAGGTCCCCAAGGCAGCCATTGACGAGGTGGCAGGCGATGTTGTGCATCAAGGCTTGGTGCTGGTCGCCAAACCCTTCGTGTACGCAGACCTCGACGACCTGCTGGCGGTCGAGAACCCCCTCTGGGTGGTCCTCGACCAGATCACCGACCCCCGAAACCTGGGGGCTATCGCCCGATCGGCGGCGGCATTCGGGGCCACCGGCCTGCTCATCCCGCAACGTCGGTCCGCCCCGGTCACCGCGGCTGCGTGGCGGACGTCCGCCGGCGCATTGGCCAGGCTTCCGGTGTGCCAGGTGGTGAATACCGCGAGCACCCTTGAACAGCTCAAGGGCGCGGGGTGTTTCGTCGTGGGCCTGGACGCGGGTTCTACAAGTGGTCTGGACGACCTCGCGCGCCTCGCCGACGGCCCGTTGGCCCTGGTCGTGGGTGCGGAGGGCCGGGGTCTGGGCAATCTGGTGACCAAACGATGTGACCTCGTGGTCTCGATCCCCATGACCAATGCCACAGAGTCCCTCAACGCGTCCGTGGCGGCCAGCATCGCCCTGCACTGGGTGGCTCATCAGCGCCGAACCCAACCGGGATCGCGCTAGTCTGGGCGCGTGAGTCAGCCTCCTCCACCGCCCGGCTACGGATACGGCTACGGGCAGCCGAGACAGACCTCGTCGGATGCCATAGCGGCCCTGGTCCTGGCCATCCTTTCGTGGGTGGTCTGCCCGTTCGTGCTGGCGATCGTTGCGCTGGTGTTCGCGAGCAAGGCGTCGCGGGCGATCGCGGCCTCCAACGGGTGGCTCGACGGTGCGGGCATGGTCACCGCCGCCAAGATCATCTCCTGGATCAACATCGCGATCGGCCTGCTTTTCATCGTCTTCATGGTCTTCGCGCTGATCGTCGGGGCATTCTCCAGTGGGGTCTCAGAGCCGACGGACAATTTCAACGCTGTGATGCAGTTGCTCTGATCCGACGCAGGGTAGCGAAGATCACACCCTGGATCGCGGTGTTTGAGGCCGACCCCCTTTGACCCCTTCGTGGGCCATGGGGTACCTTTTTAGAGTGTGTCTGGGACGTCCGGACACCGAAGTCAGTCACCTACTAGCCAACCCACTGCAGGCTTCCAGCCCGCGGGTTGGCTTGCGCTGCGAGCGCGGGTACTGGCCCCGACCCCGATGAACGGTCGAGTGGCATGCGGAGAACCGCAGCGACACGCCCGACCGCGGGGGTCGGAGGAACCGGACGAATCGGACACGCGGGCACCACCCGGTGCCACACATGACCATAGATCGAACGAG
Source organism: Candidatus Nanopelagicales bacterium (assembly GCA_025455985.1). GTDB lineage: Bacteria > Actinomycetota > Actinomycetes > S36-B12 > UBA10799 > JADKAV01. The sequence continues at coordinate 3,937 of JALOLM010000205.1, forward strand.
CGGAGACGTAGTGCCCACGATCCAGCAGTTGGTCCGCAAGGGCCGACAGGACAAGGTCGCCAAGAACAAGACCCCCGCGCTGAAGGGAAGCCCCCAGCGCCGCGGGGTGTGCACCCGCGTGTACACGACCACCCCGAAGAAGCCGAACTCGGCTTTGCGCAAGGTTGCTCGTGTGCGGTTGACCAGTCAGATCGAGGTCACGGCCTACATCCCCGGCGTCGGGCACAACCTGCAGGAGCACTCGATCGTGCTCGTGCGTGGCGGTCGTGTGAAGGACCTGCCCGGTGTGCGGTACAAGGTCGTGCGCGGCGCACTGGACACCCAGGGTGTGAAGAACCGCAAGCAGGCGCGTAGCCGCTACGGCGCGAAGAAGGAGAAGGGCTGATGCCTCGCAAGGGACCCGCTGCCAAGCGCGTCGTCGTGGTGGACCCGGTGTACGAATCGCCGCTGGTCACCCAACTGGTGAACAAGGTTCTGCTGGACGGCAAGAAGAGCACCGCCGAGGCGATCGTCTACGGGGCGCTGGAAGGCTGCCGCGCGAAGACCGACCAGGATCCGCTGATCACGCTCAAGCGTGCGCTGGACAACATCCGTCCGACCCTCGAGGTGCGTAGCCGCCGTGTTGGTGGCGCGACCTACCAGGTGCCGGTCGAGGTGCGGTCCGGACGCAGCAACACCCTGGCCCTGCGCTGGCTCGTGACCTATTCGCGCGCCCGTCGCGAGAAGACCATGACCGAGCGGCTCACCAACGAATTGCTCGACGCCAGCAACGGCCTCGGCGCCAGCGTGAAGAAGCGCGAGGACACCCACAAGATGGCAGAGGCCAACAAGGCCTTCGCGCACTACCGGTGGT
>JALOLM010000206.1 GCA_025455985.1 Candidatus Nanopelagicales bacterium
CACCAATGCGCTCGACGAGGTGCTGGCACTGCCCAGCGAGAAAGCCGCGGAGATCGCCTTGCGCACCCAGCAGGTGATCATGGAGGAGACCGGCGTGGCCAATGTGGCCGACCCGTTGGGTGGCTCCTGGTACGTCGAGGCTTTGACCGACAAGGTCGAGCAAGAGGCCGAGCGGATCTTCGCGCGCATAGAGGACATGGGCGGCGACGGCACGATCATGTCGGGGCTGTTGCGCGGGATCGACGACGGCTGGTTCACCGGCGAGATCGCCGACTCCGCGTTCGCCTACCAGCAGGCCTTGGAGAAGGGCGAGAAGCACCAGGTCGGCGTGACCGGTCACACCGAGACCATCGAGGCGCCCTTGGAGATCCTGCGGGTCAGCCACGAGGTGGAAGCGGCTCAGGTGGCGTTGCTCGGGCAGCGCAAGGCGCAGCGCGACCAGACCGCGGTGGAGCAGAGTCTGCGGGCGCTGCGGGCCGCCGCCGATGGGGAGCAGAACATGATCCCGGTCATGCTGGAGGCAGCGCGGTGTGAGGCCACGCTGGGCGAGATCTGCGACGTGTTGCGCGAGCAGTGGGGCGAGTACACCGAACCGGCGCGGATCTAGGGTGCGTCACGACCGGCCCCCCCTGGTGCGTTGGTAAGTGGTTGTGGTCCTGGTGAGCGAATCCACGCGTTGTTTTGCCAACAAACAGCACAACTTCTCACCAGGAGGCGGGTGGCTGCCGGCTAGTCGCAGGGCGGAAGCCCGCGGTACAGGTAGCGCGTGAGCTGCATGAAGTGCGCCATGAACTCAGCGTCCGGGGGCAGTTGCCGGATCACGATGTGGTGGACCAAGGTCCCCAGCATCACGTCGTAGGAGAACTCCACGGGAGCGTTCTCGCTGGCCTGCCCCTTGCCTTGGGCGTCTGAAATTGTCGCGGCGACCTGGTCGCGGACCGGCACGAGCACCTCGCGGGTGAAGCGCTCGTGGATCTCGGGGTTGTTCGCGGCCGCCGCTGCCACGGCCAGGAACGAGGCTTGCGCCCCGCGTGATGCGAAGGCCTCCTCGAACAGGTTGACGCCCTCTTGGGTGACGCCCTCGACGCTGGTGTAGGACGGCGGCTGGGCCACCAGAGCGGCCACGGCCGCGACGGCCAAATCGAGTTTCGTCGGGTAACGGCGGTAGACCGTGGTCTTGGCGACCCCTGCGCGCTGAGCCGTCCCCTCCACCGTCAGTTTGGCCAGCCCGCCGTCGGCCATGAGGTCACGCGCGGCAGCCAGGATGGCGGCATCGGCGTGAGGATCCCGGGGGCGACCCGGTTTTCCGGTGGCGGTCATAATTGCCCGAGTCTATAACGGTGCGGTCTGGCTCGAATCAGGCCGTTGCTGCGCAGGTGCGATGTGTCCCCGCGCGGCAGGTGCGTGACAATAGGGGCTATGACCACCCCGCCGAATCCGAACCTCGCATTGCGTGGCGCTGTCGACCTCGGCGCACTGGCCGCTGCCCGAGAGGCGCAGCAGCAGGCGCAAGCGCGCAAGGCCGACCCGACCGCATCCAAAGTGATCATCGACGTGACCGAGGCGTCCTTCGAGTCTGACGTCATCGCCGCCTCGCAGAGTGTCCCTGTAGTCGTCGACCTGTGGGCGACCTGGTGCGGGCCGTGCAAGCAGTTGAGCCCGATCCTGGAGAAACTGGCCGTCGAGTACGCCGGTAAGTGGATTCTTGCGAAGGTCGATGTCGACGCCGAGCAGCAGATCGCCGCGGCCTTCCGTGTGCAGTCGATCCCGACCATCGTGGCGGTGATCAAAGGCCAGGTACTGCCGTTGTTCCAGGGCGCGCTGCCCGAGCCGCAGGTGCGTCAGTACATCGACGAGTTGCTCCGAGTGGCCACGGAAGCCGGGCTCTCCGGGCCGGTGGACCAGGCGGCGCCGGCGCCTGCCGAGCCCGAAGAGGACCCCCGCTGGGATCTGGCCGCGGATGCGATCGAAGCAGGGCAGTGGGACGAGGCGATTGCGCTGTACGAGCAGTTGCGGGCAGTCGACCCCGAGCAGGCGGCCGCGGCCATCGCGCAGGTGGCGCTGGTCCGCAGAACCGACGGTGTGGACCCGGTGGCGGCGCTGGCCGACGCCGACGCTGACCCGATGGACCTGGCCAAGGCGCGGGTCGCAGCGGACGTCGATGTCGCGCGCGGAGTCCCCGAGGTGGCCTTCGAGCGTCTGCTCACGATCGTGCGGGCGACCGCAGGGGACGAGAAGGCGGCGGCACGCGAAGCGCTCGTGGACCTGTTCGGCCTCGTCGGCGACTCTGACCCCGCGGTGATCTCGGCCCGCACGAAGCTGGCCAACGCGCTGTTCTGAGACTCAGCCCAGGACGGTCTTGAGCCGCTCCTCGCGCAGCGCGGTGACTTCGGGCTCTTCGATGAACGCGAGCTCCCGGCCAGTGGCCCAGCTGAGGATCGTGTCGGCGATCTGGGGATTGCGGGCCAGGCATGGGCCGTGCAAGTAGGTGCCGATGACGTGACCGCTGGTCGCGCCTTCCGACCCGTCGCCATTGCCGATCCCTGCGCGCACCATGCCCAGTGCGCGGGCGCCCGATCCCAAGTGCGTGGCCCCTGCGTGGTTCTCGTAGCCGGTGAGGATCTGGTCGAACGGGGCTTTGGGGGTGGCCGCGAGTTCGCCCACTGCGCGCTGCGGGAGGCGATCCGTGCGGATGTCCAGGATCCCCAGCCCGGCCGTCGGAGTGCTGGTCGAATCGGGGAAGTACTCGCCGAGCAGTTGGTAGCCGGCGCAGATCGCCAGCACTACGGCCCCGTGCTCGGCAGCCCTGGTCAAGGCTCCGTCGGCCCTTAGCGCGTTCGCAGCCGCGGTCTGGGCGCTGTCCTCGCCGCCACCAAGAACGTAGACGTCGGCCGACTCCGGCACCGGCTCACCGGGATCGACGATGACGATATCCACATCGATGCCGTGCAGGGCGGCGCGATGCCGCAGGACCATCACATTGCCGCCGTCACCGTAGGTGCCCAGCAGCGTGGGGTAGATCGAGGCCAAGGTCAAAGTGCTCATCGCTGGTCCGCCGTCGTCCGCAGGTGGTGGAAGGCCGTGTAGGTGGCAGCGCAGTCGACCACGTCGAGCTCGCGCATGCCGGCCGGCAGCGGCGCGTTTGGTGCATACGGATCTTCGATCACCACGTGATCGACTTCCGCGTGCAGCAGTCGGACAGCCAAGTCGGCGCGCCGGTCACCGGTGGCAACCACCTGACGGCCACGCAAGCGTTCGAACGGTACGTCCCACAGCCAGGAGGGGTCCCGGCCGTCGGCGGCGTTGGAGTTGATGGTCACGATCACGGGAGTGGGAGCCGGCGGCATCACGTCGACCAGTTCCGACCAGCCGGCCGGGTTCTTGGCCAGCAGCAGGCGGATGGTCAGCTCGCCGACTGTGACGACCGCATACCGTCCGGAGACCGATTCGACACCTGCCATGCGGCGGGCCGACTCGGCGGGGTCCAGGCCCAGTGCGACGGTGGCCACCAGGGCCAGGGCGCCGTTGGCCGCGTTGAAGCGGCCGGGCAGTTGCAGGTGCAACTCATAGGACTGCCCGTCTGGTCCGTGGACGGTGCCGAACTCGCCGTTGTACTCCAGGTTCCACGAGGTTTCGGGCCGGGTGAAGCCGCACTGCGGGCAGAACCACCGGGTCTCGTCGCGGGCGAGCAACGCACCGCAGTCCAGGCACACCGCGGAGTCTGCGGTCCAGACCTGGCCGGCGCCCACCCAGACCACGTTGGGTGCGTGGCGTGCGGCCCAGGCGATGGACGGGTCGTCGGCGTTGGCCACGACGGTGGTGGACGTGGCGCCCGAGAGCATGTCGCGCCACTTTCGGGCCACCATCGCGACCTCGCTCATACGGTCGAGCTGGTCGCGACTGAGGTTGCCCAGCAGCAGGGTCTTGGGGTGGGTGGCGGCGAAGATGGCTGGCAGGTAGGCCTCATCCACTTCCAGTACAGCGCGAGCGGCCGGATCGCCGCTGGCCAAAGTCACAGCGACGCCGGAGGTCATGTTGGCGCCGGTGTGCTGGCTGATCACCGGACCCGCCTGCTCGACGGCGGTGGCCAGCAGGCGGGTGGTGGAGGTCTTGCCGTTCGTCGCGCTCACGAGGGCATCGACGCGGTCGTGAGCGAGGTCCGCGATGGCGTTGGGCGCGAGTTTGAGGATGACCCGGCCACCGATGACCATGCCTTCGCCGCGGCCCATGCGGCGAGACAACGAGGAGGTCAAGAGGCCGAGCCGGGCGGCGGCCCGGGTTCTCGCGGACGCTGTCACACAGGCGACTCTACTGTGCGCCGTGCACCGCAGCGAACCGTCTGTCAGGCTCGCAGCGTGCCCCATTCAGCCCACGGCCTGCGGTCGGCCAGGTTCCCGCCATTGCGGGCCCACCAGCAGGCGGCGCTGTCGGTGTTCCACAGCGACCCCGGGGATTCGCGCTACCAGTTCGTGCTCCCGCCGGGGTCCGGGAAGACTCTGCTCGGCGCTGTGATCGCCGCCCAACTAGGCCGCCGCACCCTGGTGCTGGTCCCCAACACGGCCATCGCTTCCCAGTGGTTGGCCTTGTGGCAGTCGGCCGGTGTCCAGGTGGGCGACGACCGTTCGTTGAGTACCGAGGTCACAGTGCTGACCTATCAGGCGATCGCGACCTTCGACGACGACCTCGACGAGGGCACGCCCATGGCCAGGCTGCACGCCAATGCCCGCGCCACTATTGACGCGCTCAAGGCCGATCCCGAGGTGACTCTGATCCGGTGGTTATCGCTTTGACGGCCACGCCGCGGGAGTCTCTGTCGTTGGCCGAGGCGCAGTTGGCCGATGAGTTGTTCGGGCCTGTGCGTTACGCCATCAGCACCCCGGCCCTGGTCCGCGACGGTGTCCTGGCCCCGTACCGGGAACTGGCCTGGTTCACCGAACCGACCGAGGGCGAGCGGCAGTACCTTCAGGAGGCTGCCGTCCGGTGGCAGGAGTTGGTGGCTTCTGTGATGACGCCGGGATTCGCGACGACCGGTTTGTTGGACTATCTGGACCGTGCGTGGGTCGCCCATGACGGGGTCTCGTGGAGCCACATCGAGAAGTCGCGGCCCGAACTGGCGCAAGCTCTGTTGCGGGCGGCGCACAACCGGGTGATCGCAACGCCCGAGGGCGCCCGGCTGCGCGACGAGCACCGGCAACCGATGGCTGTGGAGGACTGGGTCGCGATCCTGTCCGACTACGGGCGCACGGTGCTGGCGGCGCCCGATCCGCCCGAACCCGGATGGGAACTCCTGCGCGCGGGTTTGCGCTCGGTCGGGTGGACGCTTACCCGCAACGGCGCCCGACGTGGCCAGTCCTCGGTGGACAAGGTGCTGGCCCGCTCGGGGGCGAAGGCCGCAGCAGCGGGTTACTTGGTGGCGCAGGAGTACCTCGTTCGCGGGCCCGATCTGCGGGCAGTGGTGCTGACCGACTTCGAGAATGTCACGGCCACACCTCCAGCGGACATCGCCTCGGTGCTCGCCCCGCAAGCCGGTTCGGCCTGGGAGGCGTTGGCCCGCGTGCAGACCGACAACCCGACGCTTCGGGTTGTGCTGGTCACCGGCACCTCGGTGGGCGGCACCCGCGAGGTCTTGGAGCGTGTGTGCTTGCCCGGGCATTCGGTTGTCGACCGGCCCGACGGCCTTGCGCGGATCGAAGGGTCGTGGACCCCGCGGCAGTGGGTCGCCCACGTGACCGCGCTGTTCCAACGCGGCGAGGTGGACGTGTTGGTCGGAACTCGCGGGCTATTGGGCGAAGGGTGGGACGCGCCGGCCGCCAACGTGCTGGTGGATCTCACCGCTGCCACCACTTCGACGGCGGTCGTTCAGATCCGGGGCCGGGCGATCCGCCGCGATCCGCAGCGGGCCGACAAGGTCGCCCACGTGTGGTCGGTGACGTGTGTGCACGACGAGCATCCGCGCGGGGACCTGGACTACCGCAGGCTTGTGGCCAAACATCGCGGCTATCTCGCCCCCGATGCGGCCGGTCTGATCGTGGCAGGGGTTGAGCACCTCGACGATCGGTGCGGTCCGTACGCGCCGCCGCAAGCGCAGGATCGGGCTTCGATCAACGCGGTGTCCTTGGACCTGGCAGGGCGCTTGGACCAGACCCGTGCTGCCTGGCAGATCGGGACGCCGTACCGGGATGTCACCGAAGTTGCTGTACGCGTGCGCCCTTCCCGGCAGGTGTCGCTGGGGGTCCCCGAACCGGCGGTTTACACCTGGTCCGGGTGGCCGCTCGCGGCCGGTGCTGCGGGCGGAGTCGGGGGTGCGGCTTTGGCGTTCGCGGCTCAGATGCCCACGGCCGGATGGTCGGCATTTGTGCTCGCGGGGTCGGGATTGGGCTGGGGCGCCCAGGCCGTGTGGCGTCGCGTGCGTGCCCGGCGGATCACTCAACAGCTCGGTGCCGATGGGATGCTGCTTGCCTTCGGCCGCGCGGCCGCCGCCGCCATGGGTGCGGGCTGGGAGCAGCGCGTTGACGTGGTGCCCGGTGCCTCCGGGGAGTGGAGCGTCCGGCTGCGCGACAGCACCGCCGGCGATTCACAAGTGTTCGCAGAATCGGTCGAGCAGATCTTGAGTCCAGTGGACTATCCGCGGTATCTGATCTCCCGGCGGCTTGGTCCGGGACGGGTGGTGATGTGGCATGCGGTCCCGGACCGGTTCGGGGTCAACAAGACCGCGGCGACGTCGTACGCCGAGCACTGGCAGCACTTCGTGTCGCGCGGGCAGTTGCTCTACACCGGCAGCACGGAGGGCGCGGCCGTGGCCGAAACCGTTCGCGGGCTTGACCCAATGGATGTCACAACAGGCATGTACGCGCAGTGGGGGTGAGCTGGCGGCACCTCTCGCAGCCCGCGTTAGAGATTTCTCACCACGGCGGATTTGGGCCAGGTTGGCCGCCGACTACTCCGGGCGCAACCAGACCGCACCCAGCGGCGGCACCGACATACGAGCGCTG
>JALOLM010000207.1 GCA_025455985.1 Candidatus Nanopelagicales bacterium
GGGTAGTTGGTTGACGCTCGTCGCGCGACAGACGTCAACCAACTGCACGAACCCCACCCAACGCGCGTTTCAGCTCGCGCTGCCAACCATCGACGACAGTTCCAACAGCGCCTGCTCACCGATGGGTTCCTCGGCCAGCAAAGGTATCGCCGCGATGCGCGGACTCAAGCCGGCGATGGCCTCGTACTGCGGCGCTTCGGTGGCCGCGCGCTGCTGCAGCAAGCGCGAAGTCGGCCTAGCCGCGGCAATCGAGCCGTTGATGACCCAAGCCCAAGGACGGATCCCCGCGCGCAATAGGTCTTCCTGCAGGCCCGCAGCTTCGGCGACCGGCGTCGGCTCAGCGGTTGTGACGATCAGAACCCGAGTCAACTCGGGGTCCTGCAGCAGCATCAGCGGCGTGTGGAATGTCATGGCGTCACCGGACTGCCTCACCATGTCGCGGTGGTAGGCGCCGGCGGTGTCGAGCAACAGCAGCGTGTGACCGGTGGGCGCGGTGTCGACGACGACGAACCGGCGGCGGCCCTCCAGAACGACCCGAGAGAACTGCTGGAACACGGCGATCTCTTCGGTACACGGTGACAGCAGATCCTCTGCCAGTTGGGCCTTGCCGTCCGCGTCGAGGTTCTTCCCCTTCGTCGTCATGACGCGCTCGCGATACGCCCTGGTCGCTTCGACCGGATCGATGCGTGACACCCGCAGGTTCGGGATCTGTGCGGGCAGCACGTCGTGCAAATGGGCTGCCGGGTCCGTCGTCGTCAAGTGGACGTCGTGACCGCGACGCGCCAATGCCACCGCGATCGATGCCGCAACTGTTGTCTTGCCAACTCCACCCTTGCCCATGCACAGGACCAGGCCGTGCCCGTCCCCCTCCAGCCCATCGATCAAGGCCGCCAGCGAAGCGTCCGGCGGCGTGAACATCGCGACGGGAAGGCCATCGTCAAAGCCGGGCTCGTCGGACAGCAGGCCACGCAGGGCGGACAGGCTGACGATGTTGGCGGACCGCAGCGAAATCACGTCCCGGGGCAGCGCCGCAACGTTCGGGGGCAGCATGCCCAGCACGTCGCGTTCACGACGCCGGATGGCCTCGTCGAGTGCACCCGCATCCGCAGCGTCGGGAAGGACTCCATTAACCACAAGGTTGGTCGCGTGGATGCCGATGAGGGCGAGTTCCTCATAGGTCCGTTCGACTTCCTCGATGGCCGACACTTGGGGTCTGGTTACGAGGACCAGACGCGTGAGCTCCGGATCCTGCAGCGCGGCGACGGCCCGGGCATATTGGCTGCGACGTTCCGTGAGGCCGGCCAATGGCCCGAGGCACGACGCATCACCCTTGCCGCCGTCGAGGAATCCCGTCCACGAACCAGGTAGTTGCAGCAGCCGGATCGTGTGGCCGGTCGGTGCTGTGTCGAAGACGATGTGGTCGTAGGCGCTGTACTCACTACCGCCGGAAAGCAAAGCCGTGAACTCGTTGAACGACGCCACCTCAGTCGTGCAGGATCCGGACAGTTGCTCGGTGATCGCCGCGATCTCCTGCGCCGGGAGCAGGTCGCGCACCGGCTCGATGATCCGGTTGCGATAGGCCTCGGCCGCCTGTTCCGGGTCGATCTCCAATGCGTCCAACCCGGGCACATCAGGGATCGCGGTGATCGCATTGCCGATGGGCAGGCCGAACACGTGCCCGACATTCGAGGCCGGATCAGTGCTCACCAACAGCACCCGCCTGCCCGCGTCCGCCAGGTGCACAGCAGTCGCGCACGCGATCGATGTCTTGCCCACTCCGCCCTTGCCCGTGAAGAACAGGTAGCGGGGCGGGTCCGCGATCAGAAGCATCAGCAGCAGCCGTCGGTGGTGCAGCAAGCACCGTCAGTGGCGTCGGCCAGCAGCGTCAGGCCGGGCTGTGGCACCGGAGTCTCGACGCCGGCGTACCGGAGGAGGTCGGCCCGACTCGGATAGGTGCCGGTTGCCACCGTGACCCCGTCGACCATGGTCAACGGCAGTCCCGCAGAGCCAGCAACGCGCAGGAACTCACGCACGGTCTGATCTTCGGCGAACGCACTCGGATCGTTGGCGAGGTTGTGCCGCTGGATGTCCACACCGAGCTCGCGCAGGTAGGCCAGGTCCGCTGTGAACCCGACCAGCGCTTCGTCCACATCGGGGCCGCATACCCCGGTGTTGCAGCACAACGCCGGCTCGAACACACGGATGCTGCGTTGCTGTGCCGAGGGTTTGGTCGCCCGAATGAAGGCGCTGCGGATCACCCCGTCCAGCCCGTTCACGGCCGCTGCGACATCCAGTTGCCCGTCCGGGATCTGCGCGGCCAGTGACTCCAGTGCGGCCCGGTCAAAGATCTGGGTCGGTTCGATGGACACTCCCACAAACCCTGCGGCGTCCAGCCCGTCATTGCACGCCTGCTCGGTCAGAGCCCCGGAGATGCAGCCGGTCCACAACGAGGTGATGGCGTTGAGTTCGGCCGGGAGTTCTCGGCTGAGCACGATGTCGGAGACGGCAAGCCGACCGCCTGGCCGCAACACCCTGAACGCCTCCGCGAAGACCTGGTTCTTGTCGCCGGACAGGTTGATCACACAGTTGGAGATGATGACGTCGACGCTGTTGTCCGGCAGCGGGATGTCCTCGATGTGACCCTTCAGGAACTCCACGTTGGTGACGCCGGCTTTGGCCTGGTTGGCACGTGCCAGCTCCAACATCTCATCAGTCATGTCCAGCCCGTAGACCCAACCTTCGGGGCCAACGCGGCGAGCGGACAACAAGACGTCGATGCCACCGCCGGACCCCAAGTCGAGAACGGTCTCCCCGGGTTGCAGACTGGCAAGCGCTGTCGGGTTGCCACAGCCGAGCGAGGCGATGATCGCCTCTTCAGGCAGTCCCGATTTCGTCGCGTCATCGTAGAGCTCGTGACCGAACACGTCCTGGTCGATCGGAGTTGAACAGCACGACGCAGTACGCGCGGCCTGCGCATAGTGTTCCCGGACGGTCTCGCGCACTTCGTCAATCTGAACGTCGTTCATTGTGTGACACCTTTCTTGTCGGATAGAGGACTGCTGAAGAGTCGCTTGCGCAACCAGAGGGAGACGTAGACCAAGGCCACGAGGGCGGGGACTTCGACCAGCGGACCGATGGTTCCTGCCAGCGCCTGCCCGCTGGTGACACCCCACACGCCGATGCTCACGGCGATCGCCAACTCGAAGTTGTTGCCGGCGGCGGTGAACGCCATGGTCGCGGTCTTCGGGTAGTTCAGGCCGATCGCCCGCGAGGCGAAGAACGCCGTGAACCACATGAGGGCGAAGTAGAAGAGCAGTGGGATGGCGATGCGGACCACCGCGATCGGCTCGCTGGTGATCCGGTCTCCTTGCAGGGCGAACATGACGACGATGGTGAACAGCAACCCGTACAGCGCGATCGGGGAGATTCGGGGCAGGAACTTCTGGGTGTACCAGTCATCACCCTTGCGCGCGATGCCGATGCGCCGGGTCAGGTACCCGGCCACCAGTGGGATTCCCAGGAAGATCAGCACACTCTTCGTGATCGACCAGGTGGAGAACTGCGCGTCCGCGGTCTGCCAGCCGAGCCAGCCCGGCAGGACCTGCAGGTAGAACACTCCCAATGCTGCATAGGCGACGATCTGGAACAGGGAGTTGATGGCGACCAGTAGAGCCGCGGCCTCCCTATCGCCGCAGGCGAGGTCGTTCCAGATCAGGACCATTGCGATACAGCGCGCCAGCCCCACGACGATGAGTCCCGTGCGGAACTCGGGCTGGTCGGGCAGGAAGGTCCACGCAAGGAAGAACATCAACGCCGGACCGATGATCCAGTTGAGCAACAGTGACAGGCCTAGCAACTTGCGGTCGCCGGTGATGTGCCCGATCTCCTCGTAGCGGACCTTCGCCAGGACGGGGTACATCATCGCCAGCAGACCCAGGGCGATCGGAATGGACGTGCCCTCGATCTCCCCCGCACCGAGGACGTCCTGGACACCGGGCCACCAGCGGCCGAGTAACAACCCACCGAGCATCGCGGCGCCGATCCAGAGCGGCAGCCAGCGGTCCAGCAGGGACAACCGGCGCAATACGGCGGTTTCCTGTTGATCGATCTGTTGGCTCATGCACCCCTCGCTACATCGATGCTTGTCAATACGAACCTTACGCCCCTATATTGATGAGTGTCAATGTGTTGTCAACGTGGAGGGCCGATATCCAATGGCCGAGGCAGCTCGAACCACCATCGAGGTGATCGACGTGTCCGCGTGCTGCGCGACCGGCCTCTCCTCGCCGCTTGAACGCCCCGAGGCCGAGAGCCTGGCCAAGATTCTCAAGGCGGTGGCCGAACCAGCACGGCTACAACTGTTGGCCCTTATCCGCGCCACCGGTGAGCGATGCGCCTGCGATCTCACAGAACCTGTCGGCCTGTCCCAACCGACCGTCAGCCACCATCTCAAGGTGCTCACCGACGCCGGGCTGATCACGCGCGAACAACGGGGGCAGTGGGCATGGTTCCGTCCCAACGAGCAGCGCATCCGCGATCTCGGGACGCTGTTCAGCTGACAACCGCCGCGTTGGTTGACGCTCGGGTAGTTGGTTGACGCTCAGCGTGCGACAGACGTCAACCAACTGCACGAACCCCACCCAACGCGCTGAGGTGGCGCCCCGGCCAAACCTACGTCCGCAGAACCTTGGCCATCGGCCGGCCTTTGGCCAACTCGTCGACCAGTTTGTCGAGGTAGCGGATCTGGCGCATGAGT
>JALOLM010000208.1 GCA_025455985.1 Candidatus Nanopelagicales bacterium
GAGCACCCCGAGGTCATCGACGACGCAGTGGATGACCTCATCGAGAAGGTGCTGCGCAGCGGCGGACACGTCTCCGTGGTGCCCGACGGCACCCTGCGCAGCCACGGGCGAGTGGCATTGACCCTCGCCCGATGAGCCACCGACCCGCAGACCCTTCGCGCGGCCGGGCCCTTGTGCCGCGCCGGGGTCTGCGGGTCAGGTGAGCCACGGACACAATGACCCTATGAACCTGCTTGCCCAACCTGACCCGACACTGTTGCCGCCCGACCCTGCAGCCACGGCCGTGGCCGCCGGCGAGAACCCCGAACACATCGCTGCCCGATTCCCCGCCTCGAGTCTGGCCTGGGCCACGCTGGCCCGTACCGCGCGTGAACACGGCCGGACCATCGAGTCGTACGCATTCGCCCGGGTCGGCTACCACCGCGGCCTCGATGCACTGCGGCGCAACGGCTGGAAGGGCCAGGGTCCGGTTCCCTGGTCACACGAGCCCAACCGCGGGTTCCTGGAGTGCCTGCACGAACTGTCCCTGGCCGCCCAGGCGATCGGAGAGACCGACGAGGCCGACCGTACCCGGCAGTTCCTGCGGGACAGCTCTGCGGAGGCCGCCGACGTCCTGGGGGTGTGAGGGGGCGCGCCCAGTAGAACGGGGGATCCCGGGACTACGACTTCGGGCTGTTCCACGCCGCCTTCATCATCGGCACCTGCAATGGCAGCCTGGCCCACACCGCCACCTTCTGCCACACCGGGCGGCGGCTGCGCTGAACGTCGAGGGCCATCTGGAGGTTGCCCACCGCGACGACTGCCAGGGTCGCGGTGGTAGCCGCCGGTGCCCACGGTTGACGCGTGGCCAGGCCCGCAGCACACACCAACTCGGCCACACCGCTGCCGATGACCCACGCCCGCGCGTCCCCCAGTTGCTCCGGAATCATGGGCTCGAACACTTGCGGTCGCACCAGGTGCACCACCCCGCTGAGTGTGAATGCGCCGATGACCATGCCGGTTCCTTTGGACATGGACAAAGCGTAATCACACCAGGACGACGTGGCTGATGGTGTAGATCGTCAAACCGGCCAGCGCGCCCACCAGCGTGCCATTGAGCCGGATGAACTGCAGGTCGCGTCCGACCTGGATCTCGATCTTGCGCGAGGTCTCGTCGGCGTCCCAACGATCCACGGTCTCCGTGATCAGCTTGGTGATCTCCTCGCGGTTGTTGCGGACCACATGCACAGCGGCGTCCTCCACCCAGGTGTTCACCCGTGCCCGACTGCTCTCGTTGTCCACCAGGTTGCGGCCGATGGACACCAGGGAGTCCACGATGCGCACCCGCAGGTCCGAGGTCGGGTCGTCCAACGCACGCAACAGCATCTCCTTGGCCACCGTGCCTGTGGCGTTCAGCGTGCGGGAGACCTCGGGGTGATCCAGGACCCGGATCTTGGCCTGCTCGGCCTTGAACTGCATGTCCGCGTCGAAGCGCAGGTCGTTCGAGAGTTTGATCAACGCCTCGTCGATCGATTTGCGCAATGGATGGTGCGGGTCGTCGCGGACATCCTGGGCGAAACGCACGGCCTCGCGGTAGACCTTGTTGGCCACCATGTCGTCGGCCCAGCGCGGCGACCAGGTCGGCGCCTGGCGCTCGACGACGTCGGTGACGCGGTTGCGGTTGTCTGCCAGCCAGTCGTACAGCGATCCGGCCACCAGGTCGATCAGCGGGACATGGGCGCGGTCCGACACCACCTCCCCGAGCAGATTCCCCGCGGGTTCAGCGATGGGGAATTCCTCGGCGCGTTTGCGCAGGAACTCGCCCACCGCGGAGCGCACCTGCTCATCGTCGAGCAGTCCCAACCCCGACTTGATGCCCACGGCGATCTCCCCGGAATGTCCAACACCCGGATGCGTTGACGCACGACATCCTCGGCCAGGAAGTTATTGCCGACGAAGTCGCCGAGATTGCGGCCGATCGCGTTCTTGCGCGTCGGGATGATCGCCGTGTGCGGGATGGGCAGCCCCAGGGGCCGGCGGAACAGCGCGGTGACGGCGAACCAGTCGGCCAGGGCGCCCACCATGCCCGCCTCCGCGGCCGCGCGCACATATCCCGCCCAGCCGACACCGTCTCGTTCCAGCACGAAGGCGATCGCATAAATCACGGCTGCGGCAAACAGTGCGCCGACGGCCACGAGTTTCATACGGCGCAGTCCGCGCAATTTCTCCTCGTCGGCCGCGGTCAGGGCCAAGGCACTCATGGGGGCATCTTGCCCCACGAGTCGGCGATCAGTTCAGAGTGCGTCGCATGTGCCAGAGGGCGGCGATGAGTGCGCTCGTCACACCAACGGTCATCACGGGCACGACAGAGACGGCGAAGATTGCTGAACCAGTCAGTCCGTCGCTGCCGACAATGGCAACCGCGGTGAACAGGGTTGCAGCGAGCGCTGCACCGACGACGGTGACCCGAGCCGCGATCTTGCCCAGCACCGAGGGCCGGCGCTCAACCGGATACGTCTGTGCATCGCGGTACCAGCGCACGCCCCACCAGGCCAGCAGAACCAACCCGATGACGGAGAGCATCACCTGCAGGACGTAGTACACAGGCATCCCGGCGAACTCCGCGTGGAAGAACCCCGAGGTGCCGGTGACAATGGTCCCGGCGTGGGTGAAGAGGTCGAGGAACTGATGGGTTAGTCCGCCGATGAAGAGCGAGGCGAAAACTCCCAGAATCTGCCCCGGTGTCGCCAATCGCGAGCGCAGGCCGGGCTGTTGGTGCGGGGCCAAGCGGGCACGAATACCCGAAGGTGCGAACCAGTCGGCGGGGCGGGCCAAGAAGCCGTGCCAGATCACGAACAGCGCGAAGCCGACGAGCAGATTGAAGAACAGCAGCCCGAACAGGGTGTGCGTCTGGTCGGTCGTGTAGGGCAAGAAGGGCGCGAACAGCGGCACATCCGGGGTCATGGCGCCGATCACCAGAGCCGAGGTCGACACCCACCGCGCCCGGATGGGCAGGATGGCTGCGGCGTGGCTGACGGTGAAAGGCATGTCCCCAGTGTTCCCCCGGCCGGGCCGTTCCACGCTCTGGTGTGCCCAATGTCACGAGCTCGGTTCGGCGACTCTCTCGACTACACAGCCCAGCGCGTTGGTTGACGTTCGGGTAGTTGGTTGATGCTCG
Source organism: Candidatus Nanopelagicales bacterium (assembly GCA_025455985.1). Taxonomy (GTDB): domain Bacteria; phylum Actinomycetota; class Actinomycetes; order S36-B12; family UBA10799; genus JADKAV01. The sequence goes on from JALOLM010000208.1 coordinate 3,158, forward strand.
TCGCGCGACAAGCATCAACCAACTGCACCAACCCCATCCAACGCACCTAGAGTCGCGCCACGACCGGGGAGAGCCAACACGCGCGGACTCCCCGCACCAGTTCCGTGAGAGCCACGGTCCGTTACAACGCGGCGGGCAATTGTGCTGAGCCCTCTGCGGAGATGACCAGCGCGGACGGCCGGTATCGTGGGGAAATCGCCCCGTTAGCTCAGTGGTAGAGCACTCGCCTTGTAAGCGAAAGGTCGTCCGTTCAATCCGGACACGGGGCTCCACACGCCCGGATCGTAACCTTGTCTGCGCTGGCTGAACCGCAACAAGAACCACCCCAAGAGCCACCCCAGCGACTAGCCTCGCCCCATGTCGACCCGTGCGATTCTCGAAATCTTCGGTTGGATCGGTTCCGGCCTGATCGTGCTGTCCCTGGCCCAAGCCCGTGTGTGGCGCTTCCGCGTCATGAACTTCATCGGCGCGGTGATCGCGACTTTCTACAACGCCATGCTGTCGATCTGGCCGTTCGCCGCGATGAACCTCATCATCGCGGTCATCGACGCCTACTGGATCGTCAAGCTCAACCGCGAGCGACAGCCACAATCGCACCCGTACGACCTGCTCGAAGTCGACCACGACGACGCGTACCTGCAGCACTTCCTGACGACCCACGCCGCGGACACCAAGAAGTTCTTCCCAGAGTTCGACCCACAGGCCGCGAGCGCCTCAAATGTTCTGGTCGTGCGCGGGGACGAGACGGTGGGAGTCGTCACGATCGCCGAGATCCGCGAGGGCACCGCGGACATCAGCCTGGACTACGTGACCGAGCGCTTCCGCGACTTCTCCCCGGGCACCTTCGTCTATGAGGACTCGGGCATGTTCGAACGGCTCGGCGTCACACGCGTCACGGCACCGGCCTCCGCCGGGGAGGCCTACCTGAAGAAGATGGGCTTCCGTGACAGCAGTGGCGCCTGGGTCCGCGACGTCGCGCCAACAGGATCACCGGGACAGTAGCCTCGGTCAGCATGAGCACCGCCACCGTCGCGCCGGGACAGCGCACGTTCTTCGGGCATCCCGCGGGTCTGTCCACCCTGTTCTTCACTGAGTTCTGGGAGCGCTTCTCCTACTACGGAATGCGGGCGCTGCTCGTCCTGTACTTGGTGGCGGCCCCCGACGCCGCGAGCCCCCCGGGACCCGGCCTCGGCCTGTCAACCGCCACCGCCTCGGCCATCTACGGCACCTACGTGGCTCTGGTCTACCTCTTCCCACTGTTGGGCGGCTGGATCGCCGACCGGGTGTGGGGGTTCCGCCGGGCGGTGCTGGTCGGCGGCATCGTGATCGCCTGCGGTCACTACGCGATGGCTGTGCCCATGGAGGCCACGTTCTGGCTGGGCCTGCTGCTGATCGCTCTGGGCACCGGTCTGCTCAAACCCAACATCTCCGCGATGGTCGGAGAGCTCTATTACGACCACGACGCCAAACGCGATGCCGGCTTCTCGATCTTCTACATGGGCATCAACCTCGGAGCATTTGTCGCCCCGCTGATCACCGGCGCGCTGATGGACAATTTCGGGTGGCATTACGCATTCGGCGCCGCCGCGATCGGGATGACACTGGGCGTGATCCAGTACGTCGTGGGCGGCCGCAAGACCCTGACCGGCATCGGTCTGACTGCTCCGAACCCGGCCAGTGCGCAGGAGAAGCGCAAGGTCGTCGGCATGCTCGCTGCCGCTGTCGGCGCGATCGTCGTGATCGCCCTGATCGACGCCTGGCTGTTCGGCTTCGAGTTCGCCGACATGGTGGACATCCTGGCGATCTTCATCCTGCTCGTTCCGATCGTGTACTTCGTGCGGATGTTCCGCACACCGGGGATGAGCGGGGAGCAGAAGTCGCGACTCCATGCGTTCCTGGGCTTGTTCCTCGGCGCCGCCGTCTTTTGGATGATCTACGACCAGGCCGGTTCCACGTTGAGTGTGTTCGCCGAGGACAAGACGGACCTCACCGTCGGCGGTTTCACCATTCCCGTCCCCTGGCTGCAGTCGATCAACCCGATCTTCATCATCATTTTCGCGCCCATCTTCGCGGCCATCTGGGCCCGACTGGGTGATCGCGCACCGTCCACACCGTTGAAGTTCGCATGGGCGCTGTTCGGGATCGGCCTCAGTTTCCTGGTGATGATCATTCCGGCGCTTGACGCGGAGACCGGCGCCGAAGTGGCCGTCTGGTGGCTGGTCGGGGTGTACCTGATCCAGACCTGGGCGGAGTTGCTGCTCTCGCCCATCGGCCTGAGCGCCTCCACCCGGCTGGCACCTCCCGGCATGGAGGGCCAGATGCTGGCGCTGTGGTTCCTCGCGGTGTCGGTGGGCGACACCGTCGGCGCCCAGATCCTGTCGCGGATCGGCGACAACTACGTGCGCGTGTTCACCACCTTCGGCATCATCGCGATGGTCGCCACGGTCATCGCGTTCCTATCCGTACCGCGGCTCAAGAAGATGATGGCCGGCGTTCACTAGCGGGCCGGCCGATCAGGCCTTGGACCAGGGCCGCTCCGATCAGGACGATCACGGCCCCCAGCGGCTGGTTCCATGTGAGCGTCTCGCCCAGGAGCAGAATGCCCAGCAATGTCGAGACCAGCGGCGTCGCGTACGTCACCGACGCGCTGACCACGGACCCTGCCAAGGCGATCACCCGGTACATCCAGATGAACGCCAGCCCAGTGGCCAGCGCACCCAGGACGGCGACTGCGAGGACCGACGAGACCTGCACCGAAGTCGGGAGGTCGGTGAGGAACAGACACAACACCGCCATCACAACGCTGCTGCACAACAACTGCGCCCCCATCAGCGACGGCCCGCCTTCGGGCCGCACGGCGAGGAATCTGCGTGTCCACGGAACACCCACGCCGTAGCAAAGAGTCGCACCCAGACAGGCCAGTGATCCGACCAGATCCCCGGACAATCCCTGCCAGACGCCCATGACCACCAACACACCGGCGAAGCCCGTAATCAACCCCAGGACCCGCTGCCGAGTGAGCCGCTCCGACGGGACGATCGCGAGCGCGAACAGCGCCGTGAACAGCGGCGTCGCGGCGTTGAACAACCCCGCGAGCACACTCGACACCCGGGTCTCGGCCCAGGCGAACAGCGTGAACGGGATGACGTTGGTCATGAGTCCCACGAACGCGGCATGCGCCCACACCACCCCCGGTTTGGGCAATCGCCCTCGCTGCCAGACAAGCACCGCCACGACTGCCAGCAACCCGAAGAACACCCGTCCGAACGTGATCTGCAGTGGGACGAACGAGAGGCGGGCGGTTTGCACCCTGGACAGTCTGCCAACTCGGGGGGCTCGGCCCAGCGTCACGGCCCTGACGACGCAGGAGCCCGTGTCGCAAACGGCCCAACCCCCATAGCGGCCGCATGCTGGTTGTGGATGCCTGGAGGTTCGATGCCCGCCCTGACCGATCGCGACCGCGCGATCCTCGACTTCGAGAAGAACTGGTACCGCTTCGAGGGCGTGAAACAAGCAGCGATCCGCGAGCAGTTCGACCTGTCCCCCACGAGGTACTACCAACTACTCAACGCGCTGGTCGACAATCCCGAGGCCCTGCGTGCCGAGCCGGTCGTCATCAGGCGACTGCAGCGCCAGCGCCAGTCCCGCCGCGCCGCGGTCTCCCGCTCCGCCTGAGCGGTCGCTCCACATACCCACCTGCGCGAAGCCCCGCCCGGCGCTCGAACACGTTGCGCGACCACCAGTCCCCAGTGCGCACCCAGGACCACGCCGCCGCAACCCCGTAGGCCGGCCAGAACAGCGGACCCAGCACGGCGTACTGCCGCATGTGCGAGACCTCATGCTCCCAGACCACATCGGTCAGCGGCGAACGGCTGATGACCACACACCCGATCGTGAAGGCCCCGGCCACCGGGAAGCGCCACCGATAACCCGACGCCTCCAGGTAACCGCCGCGGCTGCGGACCGGGCATCCAGCCAGCCGCGCCCACAGCAGACCCGTTGGCGTCGTCAGATTCAGAGCATTGACGACCGCAACCGGGTCCATCAGACCCACTTGCCGGTCGGAGCGGTCGCCAGCGGCGGACGTTCCAGGTCCACGATCGCGTGCCAGGTGCCCACGAAGTCATGGCCGACCCGGTCGAACTGGGCCATGGCCTGCCCGGCGGCGCGCGAGTCGTGCAGTTGTGGGTCGAGCCTGCGCAGCGCGGTCTGCATGATCTGGGCGGCCATGAGCCCGAGTTTGCGCTCGTCGTGGTGGCGGTGCACCCGCACACCGAGATCGACCTGGGCGATCGCGTCGACCCCGAGCAACTCAGCGGTGTCCACGAGCATCGCGAACTCCACCCCGTAGCCGACCGGGAACGGCAGCCGCTCCAACAAGTCGCGGCGGGCGGAGTACTCACCGGCCAGCGGCTGGATAACGCCGGCGAGCTCGGGCCAATACAGGTTGAGCAACGGCCGCGCCACCAGTTCGGTCACCCGTCCGCCACCCGCGGTGACCACGGACTCCCCGTTGACCAATGGTCGCTCGTAGACCGCTTTGACCAGGTGGACCCCCGGATCGGCGAACAGCGGACCCAGCAGGCCTTGAACATATTGGGCGGTGAACGAGCGCAGATCGGCATCGACGAACACGACGACCTCGGCATCGGTGGCAGCCAAAGCCCGCCACATGGCCTCGCCCTTGCCACGCATCGGTGGCAGCTTCGGGAACACACTGTCCAAACCCACGACCCGGGCGCCGTTGACCGCGGCCACCTCCGCGGTGTCGTCGGTTGAACCGGAGTCGAGGACCACAAGATCGTCGACGAGGGTGCCGAGCAGTTCGTCCCGGATGATCCTGACGATCTGACCCACCGTGGCGGCCTCGTTCAAGGCAGGCAGGACCACGGCCACGCTGGCGTTCTTGCGGTCCAGCAGGTCCGCGGCGTCCCAGTCATCGGCTGTGGACGTGCGGCTGTCCAGCCAGTGCTGAACGTGTTCGGTCACGTGCCCCCCAGGGGTTTCGGTCCCGATAAGCGTGTCACAATTCCTTAGACCTCATCCAGAGGGGCAGAGGGACCGGCCCGTTGAAGCCCCGGCAACCTACCGCTCGTGGCGGAAACGGTGCCAAGTCCGGCCGCGCGAGCGGGAAGATGCGAAGGATTGCCATGACGACGATCGACCTGGGAAGTGCAGTCGGGCTCTCGTGCCGGGAGTGTTCTGCCACCTACGACCTCGGCGCTGCCTACGCCTGCGTCGAGTGCTTCGGACCTCTGGAAGTGGCCTACGAGTTCCCGCCGCTGACCCGTGCGGACATCGAATCCGGCCCGACCTCGTTGTGGCGTTACAAGGATCTGCTGCCGGTGCGGCCCACCGCGGCCACCGAACCCAACCTGGCACCCGGCTGGACGCGACTGCACAAGGCCGACAACCTCGCGGCCGAATTGGGCATGCGCAGCCTGTGGGTCAAGGATGACTCGGGCAACCCCACCCATTCGTTCAAGGATCGCGTGGTCGCCGTGGCGCAATCGGCGGCGCGGGCGCTCGGGCTCAAGACGCTGGCCTGCGCGTCAACCGGGAACCTTGCGCACGCGGTGGCCGCAGCTGCTGCCCGCGGCGGCCAAGGTTCCGTGGTCGTCATCCCCCACGACCTCGAAGCCGGCAAGACGATCACTACGGCCACCTACGGCGGCGTCTTGCTGGCCGTTGAGGGCAACTACGACGACGTCAATCGACTGTGCTCGGAAATCATCGGCGAGGACTTCTCGCAGAGCTGGGGATTCGTCAACGTCAACATCCGGCCCTATTACGCCGAGGGGTCCAAGTCGATGGGCTTCGAGATCGCGGAGCAACTCGGCTGGCGCACGCCGGCCCAGGTGGTTGCGCCGATCGCCTCGGGCTCCCTGCTCACCAAAATCGACAAAGCGTGGCGAGAACTGGCGACCCTGGGTTTGATCGATGAGACGCCCTATAGCGTCTTCGGGGCCCAGGCCACCGGCTGCTCCCCCGTGGCCCAGGCGTTCGACGCCGGGTGGGATGTGGTCAAGCCAGTGAAGCCCGCGACGATCGCCAAATCTTTGGCCATCGGCAACCCCGCGGACGGTCCGTATGCCCTGGATGTCGTGCGCCGCACCGGTGGTTCGATCACCTCCGTCACCGATGACGACGTGGTCGACGGGATCCGGCTGCTGGCCCGTACCGAGGGCATCTTCGCCGAGACTGCCGGCGGAGTTGTGGTCGCCTGCCTGCGCCAGATGCTCAAGGAGGGCACCCTCGACCCCGAGGCCGAGACCGTGATCCTGAACACCGGCGATGGGCTCAAGACCCTCGATGCAGTGATGGACTTCGCGAAACCCACTGCCACCATCCAGCCCGATGTCGACCAGGTGCGCGCCGCTCTCGACTGATCACCATTCGGTGGGTCGTTTCCCTCGCACCCCCTGATCTGGGTACACTTGAGGAGATCACATCGTGATCCCGCGGAGCAGAAGCCGAGCGGCACATGAAACACAGCAAGGACAACACAACGAAATGAGCAGTGTCAGCGGAACCGTTAAGTGGTTCAACGCCGAAAAGGGCTACGGCTTCCTCTCCCTCGATGACCAAGAAGGCGACGTCTTCGTGCACTGGAGCGCAATCCAGGGCGACGGATACAAGTCTCTGCAAGAGGGTCAGCGTGTCGAGTTCACCATCGTGCAAGGACCGAAGGGCGCGCAGGCGGACACCGTCGTGCCGTTGTCCTAATCGCAGACTTCACACAAGAGGGTCCGGGTGGGAAACCATCCGGGCCCTTTTTGCGCGCCCGGCCCCGATTGCGGCGTTGTTGCGGGCCGGATTCCCCGAGTGCGGTCCTGTTGTCGGCTTTGGTTCAGCAAATCAGCAACAACGCAACAAACGATCTCCCGCGGTCGTAACAACGCGACAATCGACAGCCGGCCTGCCTCCCGTGCCCCCGCAGCAGGGTGCGCATACTCTGGAAGAGTGATTCAGACAGTCAGCTGGGTGCTCAACATCCTCTTCTTGGTCCTGGCCCTGTTCGCATTGGTCGACGTGCTGCGCCGGCCGACGCAGGCCTTCCCCGCAGTGGAACGGCAGTCCAAGATCGCGTGGGCCCTTTTCACCGGGATCAGCGCAGCCGTGATCTTCATCTTCGGTGCCGTCAACTTCCTGGGCATCATCGGCGTGATCGTCACCATGTTCTACTTCGTCGACGTGCGCCCCAAGGTCCGCGAAATTTCTGGGAGTCGATGAACCGGCCGGTCGGCCAGGTCACCCGCGGCACGACCGGCAGCAACCGGTTACGCAGGTTCGACCGCTGGATCAACCATCTGTGCGGCCAGGAGTTACGGCGGACGAATCGCCCGCTGGCCGTGGATCTGGGCTTCGGCGCCCATCCGGCCACCTCTGTTGAATGGCAGCGTGCACTTGCCCGTATCAATCCGCAGACGCGGGTCGTGGGGGTGGAGATCGATCGGGGCCGGGTGGCCGCGGCCGACGGCGTGATCGAGGCGATCCACGGCGGCTTCGAGATACCAACCAC
>JALOLM010000209.1 GCA_025455985.1 Candidatus Nanopelagicales bacterium
GAACTTCGCGCCGATGTCCCAGACCGCGTCGGCCCAGCCGGAGAGCAAGGGCAGGACCTGCTCGGGCCGGGCGTCGGTGGCGAAGTCGAGATCCTCCACCGGCCGGCCCAGGATGGCATCGCGTACCGAACCGCCGACCAAATCGACGGTGAAACCTGCTGCCGCGAAACGGGCCCCCAAGGTGTTCAGCACCGGATGTGCCTGCAGCAGGGAGGCCACCGCCTGATCGCGCACGACGTGCAGCGCCTGCATGGGCGGGACGGGACGGGTCACCGGTTCAGGGTATTCGCCGCCCGGAGGACGTGGCGGGGGCGGGAGGCCACAGGACCCTGCCGAACGGCAGTGACCCCGCAGTTGAGGAGTTTGCGCATATCCTCTCTAACATGCCTATCCCGTCGCCGTCGCGGTTCAACCTGCGATACGTGACGCGGTCGCGTTCCACGGTCGACGAGACCAGCGCCGGGGGGCTGGTGGTGCGCCGCGAGGACGACGAGATCCTGGTCGCTCTCATCGCGCGCTTCGATCGCCGCCACCGATTGGTTTGGTCGCTGCCGAAGGGTCACGTCGAGCAAGGGGAAACCGTCGAGGAGGCGGCCCTGCGAGAAGTCCTCGAAGAGACTGGCTTGCAGGCCGAGATCGTCGAACCACTGGGCGTGATCGACTTCTGGTTCGCCGTGGAGGACCGCCGGATTCATAAAACGGTTCATCACTTCCTCATGCGCTACGAGTCCGGCGTGCTCAGCGATGAGGATCTTGAGGTGGTCGAGGTGGCCTGGGTGCCGCTCGAGGACGTTTCGGGGAGACTGGCCTACCGCGACGAGCGCCGACTGGTGGCCAAGGCCCGCGGCATGCTCAGCGAGATCTAGTGGGCCGGCGACTCAGTCTGCTGACGGCACTGCTCCTGGTATTCGCGGTGACCCCGGTCGGCCATGCCAGCCCGCGAGCGGTGACCGCCGACAGTGTCGAGGTCAACCTCGTGCGCATGTTTCCACTGAATCCCCAGCCCGGCGGCACGCTGCGGATGAGCGGACGATTGCGCAACCGCTCCGGCACCCCGGTCACGGCCGTTCAGGTCCGACTGCTGTTGTCCACGAGTCCTATGGCGACGCGCTCGGAGATCTCGACAATCGCCGCGGGGGGCGCCGATCGTGACGGGCCACCGACCTTGGCGGTGAGTGAGCCCATCACGGCCATCGCCGCCCGCAGCACCGTCGAGTGGTCCATCGAGTCGCCGCTGGACGACCTGCCGTTGTTCGCGCCGGGGGTGTACGTGGTCGGCCTCGAGGTGATCGGCACCGGGACCGACGGTTTGGTCCAGCGGCTGGGACTCACACGCACCTTCCTGCCCTGGTATCCGGAGGGCTCGGTGACCCCGAGCCGGCTCGTCTGGCTTTGGCCGGTGAGCAGCGCCCCTGACCGCGCGCTGGACGGGGTCCAGCTCAGCGAACGCACGGCGGCGGAGATGGCCCCGGGTGGGCGCCTGGACCGCCTTGTCACCGCCGTGGGCGACGCCCGGGTGACATGGGTCTTCGACCCGTGCCTGCTGCAAACCGCCGACGAGATGCAGGACGGCTACACGGTCGTGTCGGGCCCTGCGGACTCCGAACCGGCGCAGGGTTCGGGGGCAGCCGTGGCCACCACCTGGCTCGAGCAGGTCCGTGAGGCCACCGCGGATGGACCGGCGTTGGCCACTCCCTACGCGTTCCCGGACGCCACGGCGCTGGACCGAGATGACATGTCCGAGGCGATCGAACTGGCCACCGAGCGGGCTTCCGCCGATGTCTCCGCGCAGATCCGCAAGCCGGTCCCTCAGGTCCTGGCGTGGCCGGCGGGTGGTTTCACGAACTCCTCGACGATGCGCACGTTCCGGGAGTCCGGCGCCACGGATCTGCTGCTCTCGGATGCCGCGATTCCAGCCACCCCGGCCTTGACCTACACCCCCGACGGCTTCACCAGTTGGAGCGGGATGCCGGTCGCCCTGGCCGACAGCGGCCTGTCCGCCGCGCTGGCGCTGCCGCAGGACAATCCTTCCCAGGCGCTGTCCGCCCGGCAGCAGTTCCTCGCCGAGATGGCCATGGCTGCCGGCGAGCTGCCCGACCTCCCCCGCAGCCTGATTGCGGTACCCGACCAGCGCTGGAGCCCGCGGGCGGGTTTCCTGCGGCAGACCTTGCGCGCCCTGCAGCAGGTCCCCTACGCCGAGCTTGTCGGGTTCAAAGCAGCCCGCCGCGAGGCCGTCGAGGTGACCCGGACCCGCCTGCCCTACCCGCCCGAGCAACGGGCGCAGGAGTTGTCGATCGAGTACCTGGACGTGATCAAGGGCCAGTCGCGCGACGCCCGGCGCCTGGAGTCGATCCTGACCGAACCCAGCGGCGTGCGCTACGGGGAGTCTGTGGTGCGGCAGGCCTCGGCCGCGTGGCGCGCCGATCTGCAGACCGGGGTGACGTTGGTCCGTAGCGTCTCGGCCCAGTTGGCCAGCCAGATCTCGAAGGTGCGGGTTGCCACAGCCGGTACGTTCACGCTGCCCGGTGACTCGGGACGAATCCCGGTCACTGTCGCCAACGACCTCGACCAGGATGTCCTGGTCGGGATCCGCCTGGAGTCCGACGAACCTGCCCGGTTGTCGGCACCCGAGATCGCGCCGTTCAACGTGCCGGCCGGGCGCAAGGTCAGCCTGGAGGTCGAGGCGAAAGTCGTCGGCTCGGGGACCCTCCCGGTCAAACTGCAGCTGACCACACCCACCGGCCGGCGCTACGGCGAGCCGGTGACCGTTCAGGTGCGCACCACCGCGTACTCCCGCGCTGCGGCCTACGTCGTGTCGGGGGCCTTCGTGCTCCTGGCCTTCCTGCTGGGGATGAACTTCGTGCGCCGCAGCAAAGCACGCCACCAGGACGGTTCATGAGTACCGGGGAGCAGGCCGGCGTCCTGCGGTCCAGCGCCCTGATGGCTGCGGGCACCATCACCTCACGGGTCACCGGACTGGTCCGCGACATGGCCCTGGTCGCCGCGATCGGTTTCGGCACCCTGGCCGACACCTACAGCCTGGGCAACTCGCTGCCCAACATCATCTACATCCTCGTGGCCGGCGGAGCGCTCAATGCGGTGTTCATCCCGCAACTGGTGCGGCACATGCAGGACGACGAGGACGGGGGGCACGGTTTCGCCAACCGTCTGCTGCGCGTCGTCACCCTGATCACGTTCGCGCTGACGGTGGTCGCCGTCCTGGCCGCCCCGTGGATCGTGCACCTGTACGCGACCAGCGAATACTCGGCCCGCGAGTTCGACCTGGCGGTGGCGTTCGCACGCCTGTGCCTGCCACAGATCGTGTTCTACGGGCTGTACACGATGTTCAGCCAGGTGCTCAACGCCCGCGGTCACTTCGGCTCCCCGATGTTCGCCCCCATCGTGAACAACATCGTGGTGATCGGTGCGGCCGTGGCCTTCCTGCGGGTCGCCGGCGACCAGGTTTCCGTCACCACCATCACGGATGCGGAGGTGGCCTGGCTCGGCATCATGACCACGCTCGGTGTGGCGTTGCAGGCCCTGGTGCTGATCCCGGTGCTGATCCGCTCCGGCTTCCGCTTCGCCTACATCCGGGGGCTGCGCGGTTTCGGCCTCGGTCACACCGGCAAGCTCGCCCTCTGGACGATCGGGCTCGTGCTGGTCAACCAGCTCGGTTTCCTGGTCGTCACCCGGCTGGCCACACTGGCCAACGTCCTGGCCTCCGAGGTCGGTGCCGTGGCCCAGGGTCTGACGACCTACCAGAAGGCCTACTTGATCTTCATGCTCCCGCACTCGGTGATCACGATCTCGATCATGACCGCGTTGTTGCCGCGGATGAGCCGCTCGGCAGCCAGTAAGGACTTCGGCAAGGTCGGGGCGTTCGTCGCCGACGGCATGCGGCTGGTCGCAGTGCTGATCGTCCCCGCTGCGGTCTGCCTGGTGGTCGCGGGTCCGATGATCTCGACGGTGATCTTCGGCTTCGGCGCCGGGTCCGGGGAGGCCTCAACCTACGCGGGTCTGGTCGTCATGGCCTTCGCTCTCGGGCTGCTGCCGTTCTCCCTGTTCTACGTCCTGTTGCGCGGTTGGTACGCCGTGGAGGACACCAAGACACCGTTCTTCCTCACCGTGGCGTACAACATCTTGATGGTCGGCTTCTCGATCCCGTTGTTCTACTTCGCCAGCGTCGAGTTCAAGGTCACGGCGCTGGCGCTGGGCTATTCGATCGCGTACTGGTTCACCTTCGCCCTGGCCTGGTTCGTCCTCTCGCGGCGATTGGGACACGTCGAAGGCCGGCAGACCGCCTGGGTTCTGGTCCGCCTGATCCTGGCCGGCGTGGTCGCCGCAGGCATCGGGATGGCAGTCAACCTGGGGCTCATCCGCCTGGTCGGCGACATCGACGGCGAAACCGTCGGCTTCGGGTTCGTCGGAATGCCCGGCCCGGCTCTGCTGGCCGCAGTCGTCACCTGCCTGGTGGCAGTCGTCGCCTACGTGCTGCTCGCCCGGATCCTGCGGGTACGCGAGGTGTCCCAGGCGTGGGCGATAGTGGCCGAGAAGATCCCTGGTCGGCGACGCTGAGCCTCATCGGCCCGAACGGCTGACGTGGGCGCACCAGACCAGGACCACCCCTGCCCTACCCTGAAGGTGTGACGGAGGCAGCGACGCGGCATTGGCGCGAACGCTACGAGTTGATCGATCTCGTCGCGCAGACTCCTAC
>JALOLM010000210.1 GCA_025455985.1 Candidatus Nanopelagicales bacterium
GACCCGGAACCCGGGTCGATCAGCGTCGCGCGCAGGACCTGTCAGGAGGCCGATGGCGACCTGACCCACGAGGGGTTCCGGTATGAGATCAGCGTGCCCGTTGCGCGGCCGCGTTTGCGCCGGTCCGGGATCAACCGCCGGGTCCTGCTCGTCGACGACACGAAGGTCACCCAGCAGTTGGCGTCCATGATGCTGGCCGAGTCGGGCTTGGACGTCGACATGGCCGACGACGGACTGGCCGCGATCGCCCGGCTGTCCGAGCGGGACTACGGGGTGGTGCTCATGGACATCCGAATGCCGCGTCTCGACGGGTTGTCCGCCACCCGGCGCATCCGGGCCGGCGAGGCGGGGGCGACCCGCAGCGAGACGCCGATCGTGGCCATGACCGCCGACACCGCACCCGGCGCCGCGGAGGCCGGGATGCTGGCCGGCGTGGACGCCTACTTGTCCAAGCCCTTCACCCAACGCCAACTTCTGGCGATCATCGATCGGTACTTGCCCGCGGTCGCGAGTGGGTGATGTGGGCGGCGGGCTTTCGGTGAGCGCCGCTGGGTGGTCGCGACGCAACCTTTCGGTGACGATGTGACACCTCACGTGACACATACTCACCAAAAGGCACTCAGGTGGGAGCTGCGCACAACCGTCCGCGCCGCAACGCCGCCGCAGTGGCCGCCCCTACGCTTTTGGTGACGATTTGACACCTCACGTGCCACATACTCACCAAAAGGCGCCGACCACGCGCCAAATCCACTCACCCCGTCAGCGATTCCTCGGCCAAGTAGGAGCGCATCAAGGTCTCCACCTGCTCGGCCTCGGCCGTCAACTCGATCAGCGTGGCGTCGTCGGCCTGGGTCTCCATCCGCGCACACAGTCCGCTGAGGCGCATCGCCCCGAGCATGCCCGAGGCGCCCTTGAGTGAATGGGCGACCGAACGCACCTCGTCGGCAGAACCCGAACCCTGTGCCTGGTGCAGGGCCACAAGGCGTCCGGGCAACTCCTCGAGGTAGACGGTCAACGTCTCGCGCACCAGCGCCGGATCGCCGAGATCGTCGGCGAGTTGTCGCAGTGTCGCGGTCTCGAGGCTGACCTGCTCCTCGGATTCCTGCGCGACGGGCGGCGGAGCGGCCTCGGGCAGCCGCTCCAGAACCTTGGTGATCCCGATGTGCAGGTCGGCCATGGTCGCAGGTTTGATCACGTAGCCGTTGAAGCCCGCAGCGGTGAGCACCGATCTGTCGATCCAGCCCGGGTCGGCGGAAAGCGCCACGACCGCCAGCGTGTCCATGTCGGCCAGGCGTTGCCGGATGACGCGCACGGCGTCCAGGCCATCCATCACCGGCATGTTGAGGTCGAGCAGGACCACGTCAAAACGGTCCCGGGCGACTTCCTCAACCGCGGCGGCACCGTCGCTCACAGTCGTCACGGCCGCACCCATCCGGCGCAGCATCTCGGCGATCAGGTTCCGGTTGGTCGTGTCGTCCTCGGCCAGCAGCACGCGCATCCCGGTGGGCAGCGCCAGGACCTGCGTCGGCACGTTGTGCGCCACTTCCGCGCCGAGTGCCGCCAGCAACCGGTCCATTGTCCACGGCATCGGCAGGTACTCCCCCGCCGTGGGCGCCGCAGCCACGGTGACGGTCGGGCCGAGCACAAGCAGACGATGCCCGTCGGCCACTGCCTGCCCGGCTTCCGGGGCGGACGTGTCAGAGACCACCCGAACGTGCAGCGTCCCCGGCTCGCCGGTGCAGTCATCGACCACGGTCTTGCCCATGCGTTCCATCGCGATCCCCACCGCGTGCACGGCCACAGGATGGCCGGTGACGACGACTTGCCCGGGCACCTTCACCATCTCGTCGTCGTGTGATCGCTCAAGCCGGCCGACCGGCAGCAAAACGCGGAACGTGGTGCCTTCGCCCAGGGTGCTGGTCAACTGCAGGGATCCGCCAAGCGCACTGGTGAGGCGCTGGGCGATGGCCAGCCCCAAGCCGGAGCCACCGTGTTCCTTGTGGACCGCCGGGCCGCCTTGGACGAACGAGTCGAACGCCGCCGCCTGTGCCTGCGGACTCATACCCGGACCGGTGTCGGTGACACTGATCTGGACCCACGGCTGATTGTTGAAGCTGACCGGGCGGCTGACAACGGTGACGGCGCCCTCGTCGGTGAACTTCACCGCGTTGGACACGAGGTTGAGCAGTATCTGCTGGAAACGGCTGGGGTCGGTGCGGATCCAGGCGTGCAGGTCGGGCGAGGCTGCACCGATCAGCGGGATCCGCTTCGCTTGGGCCATCGGCCCGACCATCTGCAGCACCTCGCTGACCATGTCGCAGACGTCGGAGTCAGTCTCGTGGACCTCGAGTTTCCCGGCTTCCACGCGGGCCAGGTCGAGCAGGTTGTTGAGCATGGTGGTGAGGCCGTCGGCGGAGTGCCGCACCCCGACCACCAGTTCCCGGGTGCGGGCGTCCAGAGGCCGTTGCAGCAGCAGGTCGACCATGCCCACGATCCCTGTGACCGGAGTGCGCACGTCGTGACTGATGGTGGCCAACAGGTTCTGGCGACTCTCGGCGAGTTCTTCGGCGTCGCCGAGCAGGCCCACCTGAATCTCCACGGCATTGGCAGCGGTATCGAGGTTGTTCCGGCGACCGAACCGGACGAGCTGGCCGACGAGGGTAGCCATGCCCATGGCGATGAACCAGTGCGGCCAATTGACCCCCGGGATGTTGATCATCCCGATCACCCAGGCCACCCAGCACAACGCGGTCAGCACCAGGTTCCAGCGCGTTGCCAGGACCGCCATCCCCGCGCCGATGACCACGAGCATGAGGTTGGTCGTCTGCCAGTCCTCCCCGGTGATCCACAGATGCAAGCCCGAGTTGAAGATCATGGCCAGGATCACTGCGGCCAGCAGCGCCGTGCCATGGGGGATGACCGAGCGATTGCGCGCCCACAACGCGACCGCGAGCAACACCACCGCGGTTAGTCCGGCGGCCGCGGACATGATCAGCCCGCCCCGGCCACCCACCATGACCGGATGTAGCGCTGCCAGGACGAGGTAGAGCAGCCCGACCAGACCTGCGACCGGGTAGAGCACTTTGCCCGCCGCGGCGTCGTAACGCTCGTGCGGATCGGGCGACAACTCCGCGGGAATGCCCACCACTGCCATACGTCCTTCATCGACATCAACGGCTCGCCCTTGAGGCTTGCTCAAGTGTGACAGCGCGGTCGCGTCACAGCCAGCCGGAATCGAGATCCAGAACGGTCCGGTCCAGCTGGCAGAGCAGATCGAACTGGGCCGTCGTGCGTGGCAATTCGTAGGCGAAGAAGTACCTGCCAGCAGCACGTTTCCCGTCGTAGAACGCGCCGGTCTTCCCGGCCGCGGCGAGCATTTGTTCCAGCCACAGCCACGCCACCACGACGTGGCCGAACGCCTCGAGGTAGATCGTCGCGTTGGCCAGCGCAAGGTCGGGGTCCATCGACCCCCACACGGTCATGGTGGTCTGCGCGAGACGACCGGCTGCCGCGCGCAATGCCTGGGCTTGGTCGCGCAGATCCATGTCGGGTTCAGCACGTTCGCAGGTCTGCTCGATGCGCGCGAGCAGCAGCCGCAACCCCGCACCGTCGGCGGCGATGACCTTGCGTCCCAACAGATCGAGCGCCTGAATACCGTGTGTGCCTTCATGGATCGGGTTGAGCCGGTTGTCGCGGTAGAACTGCTCGACGTCGTAGTCGCGGGTGTACCCGTAGCCGCCGTGCACCTGGATCGCGAGCGCGTTCGCCTCCAGGCACCACTGCGACGGCCAGCTCTTGGCGATCGGGGTGAGCACGTCGAGCAGCAAGCCCAGGTCGGCGCGCGTCTGCTCGTCGTCGGCGGTCAACTGCTCGTCGAACAGGTGGGCACAGAACAGGCTCAAGGCCATGCCGCCTTCGACATACGACTTCTGCGCCAGCAGCATCCGCCGGACGTCAGTGTGCTCGATGATCGGGATCTGCGGCGAGTTGGGGTCGCGGTCGCGCAACGGCCGGCCCTGCAGGCGGGTGCGGGCGTAGTCCAGCGCGTGCAGGTACCCGGTGTAGCCCAGCGCCACTGCGCCGACACCGACGCCGACGCGCGCCTCGTTCATCATGTGGAACATGTAGGCCAGCCCACGGTTCTGCTCGCCGACCAGGTAGCCGATGGCACCCGGTCGGCCGTCGGGCCGGTGCCTGCCTTCGCCGAAGTTGAGCAGGGTGTTGGTGGTTCCGCGGTAGCCCATCTTGTGGTTCAGTCCGGCCAGCGTGACGTCGTTGCGCTCACCGGAGTCGACCAGGTACTTCGGCACGATGAACAGGGACAGACCCTTGACCCCCGCTGGTGATCCCGGCACCCGGGCGAGCACCAGATGAATGATGTTCTCAGTCAACTCGTGGTCGCCGCCGGAGATCCACATCTTGTTGCCGAACAACCGGTAGTTGCCGTCCGCCTGCGGCTCGGCGCGCACCGCAACATCGGCCAGTGACGAACCGGCCTGCGGTTCGGACAGGCACATGGTCCCGTAGTAGCGACCCTGCATCATCGGGGCGACGTATGCGTCGATCTGCTCCTGAGTTCCGTGGGCGAGCAGCAGATTGGCGTTGCCGATCGTGAGGAACGGGTAGGCGGCGGTGCTGATGTTTGCCGCCTGGAACCACGCGAAACAGGCCATGGTCACGCACGCGGGCATCTGCATCCCGCCGACCTCCGC
>JALOLM010000211.1 GCA_025455985.1 Candidatus Nanopelagicales bacterium
TCTCCTTGTAAACAGGGGGTTCCCGGTTCGAGTCCGGGCGTCGGCTCTCTATCGTCGCAGGTCAGGAGACAGTTAGCCCTGCACGGATGTCGCCGCTCGGGTCGGGATTTGCCTACGGATTTGCCTACGATCGGCTCCGCGGGCGTTATTCAGGCTACTCCCGAGCCGTCTGGCCGCACGAGCGAGCACGTCATGGACGCCCTGGGACCCAATGAACAGTCTGCTCCTGTTCCGCGATCAGACGCGACTGTGGCGCCTCCAGGGGGAGGGGCTTCAAGGGGATCGATGGGGTGAAGACGTTGCGTGGCAGCGAGTCGGCGGCCTCGTGCTTGACAGTCACTCGCGGCTACCGATAAGGGACACTCTTCATCCAACCCCGCGGGGATGGTCCCGCAGTGACCGTCCAACCCGGCGGCGAACCGCACCTGCCGGGCGCACACGGCCAGGAACGATCCGGAACCGAACGCCACGACCAGGAGGTCATCGTCGGGCTGCAGCTGATGCACGGCGGCCGCGGCCGGGTACATCGGGCCGTGTAGGTAGGGCGTCAACCGGAACCTCCTCCACATCGCGACCCAACGCCACGCATGTCAAGGGGTTCGACGTCTGCCCCACGCTCCAGCTCGGACTTGACTCACCGAGCGAAAGCTAGCCCGGGGTGGGACCTTCGGCTCTAGTGGCTTGGAGGGTTCTTGGGTAGCGTCGATCGGGCCAGAGCGGTCGCTCCACGACCCCTCGTGCGACGGTGTCCGCGATCGGCCAGCGGCCGTACGGGGCGCGGTTATCCGGTCGACCGTCGGTGCCGACGCAGAGAGGGACTTGGGTGGCGCCACGCGATGGTTGCTGCAGAGTTGGCTGGATCGGATGCCGTCCTTGTGGACATCGACCCACCCGAGATGAAGGGAGCACACCATGCCGGCCGATCTAGATGATCGAGTCGACTTCGACGACGCCGACCGGGGCTTCATCGCGAGCATCGACCCGATGGTCGTCAAAGCGACGGACGGGCGCGTGATCTTCGAGATGGACTCGTGGGCGTTCCTCTCGGGCGAATGCCCCGAAACCGCGCACCCGAACCTCTGGCGCCAGGGCAGGCTCAACGCGCGTCACGGCTTGTTCCAGGTGTGCGAGGGGATCTACCAGGTCCGCGGGTTCGACATCTCGAACATGACACTCGTCGAGGGTGAACGCGGTGTGATCGTCATCGATCCTCTGATGAGCGCGGAGACCGCGGCCGCTGCTTTGGCGCTCTACCGGGAGCATCGTGGCGGAAGGCCTGTGACCGCGGTGATCTACACGCATTCCCATGCCGATCACTTCGGGGGGGTGCTCGGCGTCATCGAGGCCGACTCCGACGTTCCGATCGTGGCACCGGAGCACTTCTTGGAGCACGCGGTGTCGGAGAACGTCTATGCGGGGCCGGCGATGTGGCGTCGCGCGCGCTACTACGGAGCGGCGGATGTGGCGAAGGGGCCGCGCGGAACCTTGGGGATGGGGCTTGGCCCGGGAGGCTCGACCGGAAGGATGGGCCTGATTGCACCGACGCTCGATGTCACACACACGGGCCAGGAGGAGGTGCTCGACGGGGTTCGCATCGTCTTCCAGAGCACTCCGGGCACCGAGGCGCCTGCGGAGATGAACTTCTGCTTCCCCGACATGCGGGCCCTGTGCATGGCGGAGAACGCCACGCACAACATGCACAACCTGCTGACGTTGCGTGGCGCCCAGGTGCGGGACCCGCGCATCTGGGCGCGATACCTCGCCGAGGCGATCGAGCTCTTCGCCCGCAACTGCGACGTGGCGTTCGCCTCGCACCACTGGCCGACCTGGGGCACCGAGAACATCGTCACCTACCTCTCGCAGCAACGCGATCTCTACGCCTACCTGCATGATCAGACGTTGCGATTGATGAACCAGGGCTACATCGGCGCCGAGATCGCGGAAGCCATCGAGATCCCTCCGGTGTTGGACGCCGCGTGGCACACGCATGGTTTCTACGGATCGACCAATCACAACGTGAAGGCGATCTACCAGCGCTACCTCGGCTGGTACGACGGGAACCCGGCCCACTTGTGGCAGCACCCGCCCGAAGCTGCCGCGGCACGTTATGTGCAGGTGATCGGCGGCGTCGAGGCGACCCTGGCGAAGGCCGGGGAGTTCTTCGAGCAGGGAGACCTGCGTTTCGCCGCGGAGCTCGCGAGCCACGTGGTGTTCGCTGCCCCGGAAAATGCTGAGGCGCGTGGGCTGCTGGCCGACGTCTTCGAGCGTCTTGGGTACGGCTCGGAATGCGCGACCTGGCGCAACTGCTACCTGGCCGGTGCCCTGGAGTTGCGGACCAACGAGATCCCGCCCACTGTCCTGGACCCGGCGGGGATGGCCCCAGCGCTCACCGTCACGCAGCTCTTCGACTCGATCGCCATCCGCGTCGACGGCCCCAAGGCCTGGAACGAGCACCTGACGCTCACCTGGCACATCACCGACGTCGACGAGCACTACCGCATGGAGTTGAGCAATGGTGCACTGATCCACTATCCGACGAGTGCCGAGGGAGACGCCGACCTCGAGCTCTCACTGACCCGCCAGCAACTCGGTGTCCTGCTGTTCGCGGGCCGGACGGACGGGGTCACCATGTCGGGCGACGTGAGTGTGCTCGGCACGCTCGTCGCCCTCACCGACAGCCCCAACCCCGATTTCGCTGTCGTCACCCCCTGATGTAACCGGACAGATGCCTCAGGGCGTGGCGCTTGGACAGAGGTGAGGTGATTCGACCCGGGAGGGAATGATCGCCACTCGGGTCGGAATGAGGGACCCCTTGGCTGCGGGGCGAGGGTGGGGAAGGGCCAGGATCCGGGCTGACGAGACCCCGGCCCAGGACGGCCGACGTCCGGTCTGGGCCGATACGCTCGATGGTGGGCAGCAGGAGGTTCTCCATGGCCGATGTCCCCACGGTCGGGACCGCGGTGGGCCGTCCGTCAGCAGTGCGCGAGCGCGTGGGCGGGTACGTGCCGATCCTGTCGTGGAGCCGGCAGTATCAACGGGATTGGTGGGGTCGGGACGCGGTTGCGGGGCTGACCCTGTGGGGCCTCGTCGTGCCCGAGGCCATGGCCTACGCCGGGATCGCCGGGCTACCACCCCAGGCGGGCCTGTACACGCTCGTGGTGTCCATGCTGGTCTACGCGTTGATGGGGACCTCGCGGCACCTGTCGGTCGGTCCGACCTCTGCCACGGCGGCACTGCTGGCGTCCTCCGTGTCGACGGCGGTGATCACCACGACCGCGGATGCCGACGACCCGGGAACCTATGCCGCCAGCGCCGCGGCGTTCGTGCTGGTCACCGGGCTGGTGTTCCTCGTTGCGGGCCTGCTGCGCCTGGGGTTCATCACCCAGTTCCTGTCCAAACCAGTCATGGACGGCTTCGTGGTCGGCCTCGCGGTGTTCGTGGCCGTCGGGCAGCTCAACAAGCTGTTCGGCGTCCCGAAGCCCGACGGCAACACGGTGCAGAAGCTGATCGGCGTCATCAGGGAGATACCTGACGCCAACTGGGCCGCCGTCGCGGTCGGCACGGGCGCACTTGTCCTTCTGTTCTGGCTCCCCCGGGTCAGCCCGCGGCTCCCCGCCGGACTGCTCGTGCTCTTCGGGTCAATCCTGGTCAGCGGCTGGTTGGACCTCGGCGGCACCCACGGCGTCCAGGTCGTCGGCACCCTGCCCCAGGGGCTGCCGTCGCTGACTTTCACCGCCGTCCCGGTCGAGACCTACCTGGCGATGATCCTGCCTGCCATTGGTGTGTTCCTTGTCGCCTACAGCGAGTCCCTGGGCGTCGCCCACGAGTTCGCCGACAAGCACGGCTACGAAGTCGACGCCAACCAGGAGCTCAACGCCCACGCGGGCGCGAACATCATCAGCTCGTTGTTCGGTGGGATGCTGGCAGCCGGCAGCATGTCCGCCTCCGCGGTCAAGGAGGGCGCCGGTGCCCAGACCCAGGTCGCGAACCTGGTCACCTGGGTCGCGACCCTCATCACGCTGCTGTTCCTCACCCCGTTGTTCGCCACCCTGCCGGAGGCGGTGCTGGGTGCATTGATCATCCACGCGGTCTGGCACATCCTTGCCTCGCGCAAGTTGCGCACCCTGCGCCACGAGTCGAAAACGGAGTTCTGGTTCGGCCTGCTGGCCATGCTCGGCGTCCTGCTCATCGACGTCCTCGAGGGCATGATCATCGGCCTGGTCTCCTCCCTGGTGTTCATGATCTACCGGTCCAGTCGCCCCTACCTGGCCACCGTCGGGCGGATCCCCTGCGCGCCGGGGGCCTACTCCGATCTCGAGCGGCACCCGGAAAACGCCCCTGTTCCCGGGGTGCTCATCCTCCAACTGCACGCGCCGCTGTACTACGCCAACGCCCTGACCGTGCGCGACCAGGTCCGAGAACGCGTGGACGCCACCCAGCCCCCGCCCCGCGTGCTCGTGCTCGACCTCGGGGCGCAGGACACGATCGACCTCACCGCCACGAACGTCCTCGTTGCGATCATCCGGGAGATGCGGGCTCGAGGGATCGAGGTCTACCTGTCCGACATCCACGCCCCCGTGCTCGCCTTCGGACCGTTCACCGGCGTGCTGGACATCATCGGCGACGACCACGTGGTCCCGGCCATCGACCTCGCCGTCCAGCGCACCGAGTCCACCGACCCCCGATGAAGAAGGGCCTAACGACCTGTGATCGCCGGGCCCCTTGCCGTCCGCAATGGACCGGGAGCTTGTCACTGGAACGGGGATCTCTATGCTGGCGTCCCTGCGGGCACCATCGCCCGCTACAGCACGCCAGTCCCGCTACACCTCGCCGACCGCTTTTCGGCCGTTCTGAGCACGATCATGGGGCTGGGTGGGCCGTCGTGTAGCGGCGTAGCGGCGAATCCGGGGAACGGCGCGGAGCGCTTCCTGGGGTCGTCGTGGGGGCGGCGCGACGGGCATTTGTCGCCCGGGTAGGCATATGCCTACGATTTGCCTACGTCCATGAACGCGACGTGATTCAGTGGACGGTTGCGAACGCTTCTGAGCACGAAGTTCGAACGCGAAACGACGCGGTAGACGGTCTGTCGCTGCCTTGTAAA
>JALOLM010000212.1 GCA_025455985.1 Candidatus Nanopelagicales bacterium
CCCCAGCAACGGGGTGAGGTCCTCGCGCTACAGTGAGATGGACACGACCGCGTTGGCCATGCGGGTCCGGTCGGCCCCGGTGAAGCAGTCGCGGACCAGGCCGGTGGCGGCTTTGTCGTGGGCTCGGGTCGACTGCGACAGCAGTGCCTCGACCACCGCAGAGGTGAGCAAGCCGACCGGTCCGAGGACCCGGTACAGCGGCAGCAGCACCAGCTGGGTCTGCAGTCGCTCGGGCAACGGGTAGGGGTGGACGGGCGTGCCCGCGGTGATGAGGGTGCGGATGAGTTCGGGTCGTCGCCCCGCCAGGACGATCCCGACGTGGCCCCCCCACGCGTTACCGACCCAGTCGACCGGATCACTGATACCAGATGCGCGCAGCACGGCGGCGGCGGCGTTGGCGCAGTCCTGCAGCGTGTAGCGCCGGCCGGGGTCGCCGCTGGCGCCGTGTCCCGGCCCGGTGATGATGACCAGCCGTCGGTCCTGGGCGAGGTCGGGCACAACGCGGTCCCAGGTCCGCTCGTCGACGAACAGGCTGTGCCACAGCACCGCGGCAGCACGGTCCGACACGGCGCCCTCGACGCGCACCTCGAGTCTGCCGACGGTGGTCTCGATCATGCGTGCGGACATCGCGGTGTCCTCCTCAGGGGGCAGGGCGCGGCCAGCGGTCGGGTGCTAACATTTGAATGAAAGCATCGTGCATTCAAATATGGAGGCGTGTCAATGGCGCCACGGGCGTACTCGATGCAGCGGCGTGCCGAGCGGGTCGCCCTCACCCGTGAGCGCATCGTGGACGCGGCGGTCGACGTCTTCGCCCGACGCGGAGCCCGGGGCACCACCATGACCGAGGTGGCCAGAGCAGCCGACGTCGCCACGGCCACCGTCACCAATCACTTCGCCACCCCTGACCTGCTCCTGCAAGCCGTCGTCGACCGGCTGGTGACCCAGATCCAGATACCCGACCACGCCATCTTCGTCGGCACCCGGTCGACCGCGGCCAGGCTGCGGGCGCTGACCGCGGCGATGTTCACCTTCTACGAACGCACCAACCGGTGGTTCGCGCTCCTCGGCGCGGAGATCGCCGACGTCCCGGTGCTGGCGAAGGCCGACGCCGATTTCAGGCGTGCCATCCAGGGGCTGTACGCCCAGGCACTCACCGGCGTCGACGACGACACGGTTGGCAAAGCAGTCGCCGGCCTGGTCCATCCCGCCACCTACACCACACTGCGCCAGGCCGGGCTCACCGTGTCCGAGGCCACCGACCTCGTCGCCGACGCCCTGACCCACCAAGCCCGCAAACGCCCATACCGCCGGCGAGCTGACGTCCGACCCTGACCAGTCCTCGGGCACCACTCTGCTGGTCGACCTGGTCACCGAGGCCTACCACCGCCACTGTCGTCCCAGGCTGAGCGGGACTGTCCGCCCAAGGGTGTTTCTGGCCTGACACGTCGGCGTGACCGGCGGGGAAGGTTCGGGGCTCACACGTGCTCGACCGTCGTTCGGTCGCCGCGGTGCCGGGGGGAGGATGAGTGTCGTGACGGCTGGTTCTCGGCGGCGTGTTCCGCGACCTGCGACCGGTGCTCAGGAACGGGTGGATGAGACGCGACGCGCGGTGATCGATGCGGCAACGCGGCTGTTCGCGGCGAGGGGGGTCGATGCGGTGTCTCTTCGTGATGTCTCTGCGGAGGCCGGTGTTCATACCGAACTGATTCGCCGCTACATCGGGCACCGCCGGGATCTGGTCCGTGTGATCTTCGAGGACGTCTCGCGGCGGCTGGTCGAAGCGATCGCACAGCACCCGCTGGAGGGCCAGGGGTTCGACGCGGATTCGGTGATGGGGCAGTGGGTCCGTATCGCTGCCAGCCTCGCCATCTCCGGGCAGCGGTTGCCTGTCGACGCTGAGCACAACCCGGTGACCGCGATGGCGGCGACGCTCGTGGAGGGATACGGGGTGGACGAGCGCTCGGCGCAGGTCCGGGCCGCGCAGATCGTGGCGACGGCACTGGGCTGGCGGGTATTCGAGCACTACTTGGTGGCTGCGGGCGGTCTGAGTGACGTCCCGCTGGAGCAGCTACGCGAGGAGCTGGTGCACTCCGGACGTCGGCTGGGGGCCACGCCCTGGCCGTCCCCGCCCGACCCCACCTCGACACGCGACTCGCTCCAGCCGACGGAGCCGGGCGGGACTTCCGACCCCTGCGGGTGACCGAGCGGGTGGTCCTAATGTGTACGAGCGTGCACAGGGGCGGCGGTGGCGTCACCCCGTCCAAGGGAAGGAGGCCCACGATGGCTGAGTCCGGGATCCAGCGAGTGTCGACCACTGTTCCGCTGGACTGGAGCGAGGTCTGGTTCACCAATTGCCCGATGGTGTCGGCGAACAACGTGGACCAGGAGCTGGGGTGGTGCCGGGAGGAGTTCAAGAAGATCGGGGTGGAGTACGCCTACTTCCGCCATGCGCCGGAGAACAACTGGTACCCGCACTACATCCACAACCTGGACAACCTGATCCGGTTCGGCGGGCTCTACCCGCCGATCCACGTGCACGCCGACATCCGCCGCACCGTGCTTCTCGGGGCGACGTGGGTGCATGAGGGTGGCTGCCTGGCCGTGCGTGCACGGGACGGGATTCACCGGGTAGAGGATCTGCGGGGCAAGAAGGTCGGCATCTCCAGAAGCCTGAACACGATCAAGAACGACTGGTGGCGGATCCAGGAGCACATGGGCATCGAGAACATGCTGATGCTCCACGACATGACCACCGACGACGTCGAGCTGGTCGAGTTCCCGTACCCGGACGACTGGTACGACAAGCCGGAGATGCTCCAGGTCCAGATGAACAACCCCTCGGAGCTGTGGATGCGCCGGGACCACAAGCACGACCTGGCCTTCCGCCCGTTGGAGACGGCGCTGCTCGAGGGCACGGTCGACGCCATCTACACCCAGAGCAAGGTGTTCCAGCACCTGCAGGAGGCGACCGGGCGGATCACGATGATCGAGGACCTGTCCCGTTACGCCGACTGGACGATTCAGGTCGCCAACACTCCTGCGGTCATCACCTGCACCCAGGAGATGGCCGACGAGCACCCCGAGCTCGTCCTGGCCTACATGCGGGCCATGATCAGGGTCGGCCGCTGGGCGAACGAGCACAAGCGCGCCGCCGGGGCGATCCTCAACCGTCAGACGTTCTACTTGGACGCCGAGGACACCTACCAGGGCATCAAGGACGTCGACATGGTGCCGAGCCTGAACGCGCGCAACCTGGAGTGCATCACCATCGGCAAGGACTTCATGGTCAGCCACGGGTACATCCGCAACGACTTCGACGTCGCCCAGTGGGCCCGCCCGGAGTTCCTCGAGCAGGCCGCCGAGCAGGTGCTCAAGGAGGAGTGGGAGCGCCGGAGCTGGAGCAAGCTCCCCGCGGGCGGCGGGCTCGAGGTCGAAGGCACGCGGCTCGGCTAGCGAGGGATGCGATGAGTGCCGCGACACATGCCGGCCGCCCGATCGCCGAGGCACGGCAGACGAGCCTCGGGCTGTACGTCACCGCGAAGGAGGCCTACGACGTCTGGCAGGCCGACCCCGCGGGCGTGACGATCCTCGACGTCCGCACGCCCGAGGAGTGGGTCTTCGTCGGCCATGCGCCGATGGCGGTGAACGTGCCCGTCGCGTTCATGGCCTACGTATGGGACGAGGAGAAGCAGGGGTACCCGTGGGAGCTCAACCCCGACTTCGTCGCGCTGGTGCAGGCGCGGTTCGCTCCCGAGGACACGATCCTCGTCTCGTGCCGCTCGGGCGGTCGTTCAGCGATCGCGATCAACGCCTTGGGTGCCGTCGGCTTCAGCCATGCCTACAACATCCTCGACGGGATGGAGGGCAGCAAGGTCGACGACCCCGACAGCGTCTTCCGCGGCATGCGCCTGAAGAACGGCTGGAAGGCCTCAGGACTGCCGTGGACCTACGACCTCGACCCTGACCGCATGGCCTTGCCCTCACGCCCGACCGGACGGCTGCACGCGGGGAACGCCGAAGACTGACCGCCCGAGCTGCGAAGGTCAGGGCTGCCGCGCACGCGTGCGCGCCACCGGGGGTTCAGGTGCCCGATGGCACCTCGACGGAATCCGAGGTCAATCGCGCTCCACCCAGCGGTCGATCGCCCAGATGACGGCCATCACCAGCCCTGGGTCCATCGAGCTGAGGTAGTCCACTGTGTAGGAGTCCCGAACGGTCAGCCACTTCTGGGTGATCTGTGCGATGGGTTGGCCGCCGGAGGCGATGGAGTAGTTCTTCTCCATCAGGGTGCCCTGCACCTGCCACGCGGTCCCGTCGGCCATCGTCATCGTCATCTTGTCCTTGACCATGGAGAACGCCTTCGCTTTGAGCTCGGCAACCTGGGTTCCGTCCGCGGTGGAGATCGCCATGCGCTTCGGGATGCCAAGGAGGTGCCCTTTGACCGTGTAGAGCACCACATCCTGGGCGTCGCGGACCTCGGCCTTCGGGGTTGGCCCGATCTTGCCGTCGACGAAGAGCACGCGTGTGCCGGCCGTGTCTGTGACCTCGAAGTCACGGCCAACGCCGAGCTTGCTCTTGAAGACCAGCCGGGTCCAGCCGGGTGCTGGAGCCGATGTATCAACCATGAGGGGACGCTAGTGCACGCTGATCGGCGGACACGCTCCACTGCATCGTTGCCGCGTCTGGCTGCTGGCCG
>JALOLM010000213.1 GCA_025455985.1 Candidatus Nanopelagicales bacterium
GATGCCCAACGAGCACTACCAGTCGATGTTCGGGATGGCCCCGGCCGATCTGCGCACCAGGTTCCTGGAGGGAGCGCCGGCCGAGGTGGCCGCGCTGTTGTCGGATCTCACCGACGCCGATGTGGCGGCTCTGGTGTGCGACCTCGGAGGCCACGACCTGGCCGACCTGCTCGCGGCCTTCGCCGAATGTGACGCGGTGACCGACCGGCCCAGCGTCGTGTTCGCCTACACGATCAAGGGGTGGGGCTTGCCGCTGGCGGGCAGCCCACGCAACCACAGCATGCTGCTCACAGCAGCGCAGATCGACACACTGCGGGCGGATCTGAAGGTCCCCTTCGACGGCGAGTGGGACCGCTTCGACCCGCATAGCCCCGAAGGCGTCCTGGCCGCTGAACGTCGCGAGCACCTGGCCCGGCCAGTGAGCAGTTCCAGCGTCGAAGTGACCGTAGATCCTGATGGCGGGTTCCGCACCGGGGATCGCCCGATCGCCACCCAGGAGGCATTCGGCAGGATCCTGGTGGACCTCTCCCGCGACCCGCAGGTGGCGCCGCTGCTGGTCACGACCGCGCCAGACGTCGCCACCTCGACCAGCCTGGCCGGCTTCATCAACCGCACCGGCATCTACTCGCCGGTCGAGCAGCAGGTGTGGCATCGCGACCCGGTACTGCGTTGGCAGGAAGGCCCTTCCGGCCAGCACATTGAACTCGGGATCAGCGAGATGAACCTGTTCCTGATGCTGGGTCAGCTGGGCCTTGCCGATGAGATGTCCGGCCAGCGGCTGCTGCCAGTCGGGACCGTCTACGACCCGTTCGTCCTGCGCGGCCTGGACGCTTTCATCTACGCCGCGTACATGGGCGCGCGTTTTGTCGTGGCCGGCACACCGTCCGGAGTGACCCTGGCTCCCGAGGGCGGCGCCCACCAGTCGACACTGACCGGGTCGGTGGGTCTGGAACTGCCCGGAGTGACACTGCTCGAGCCCGCCTACGCGGGGGCGCTGAACTGGCTGCTGCGCGATGCGCTCGATCGGGTGGCACATGCCCATGACCCGGTCACTGCGGATCCGGCCGAAACCGGTGCGTACTACTTGCGCCTGACCACCCGGCCCATCGATCAGGCACCTTTCACCGCTGCCCGGGCGAGGATCGGGGACGCCGTGTTGCGCCGCGCCGTGCTTGCCGGTGGCTACCGCCTGGTCGACGCCTGGCAGGCCGATCCTGAGCTGGCACCAGATGCGCCGGTGGTCAACCTCGTGGGGACCGGCGCGGTTCTGCCGGAGGTCCTCACGGCCGCGTCCGAACTGCACAGCGAGGGGATCGCCGCCCACGTCGTCGACGTCACCTCCGCCGACCGGTTGTACCGGGCATGGCAACGCACACTTCGTCAGGGTGTGCGCACGGCCACCACACCCAGCATTCCCGGCGCCCTGCGTGCATGTCTGCCCGACCGCGCTCCCCTGGTGACCGTCCACGACGCCGCCAGTCACGCGATGGCCTGGCTCGGATCCGCACTGGGCGTCCCCGCCGTCCCCCTGGGAGTCGACGGCTTCGGGCAGTCGGGATCGGTGGGCGCGCTCTACGCCGCACACGACCTTGACGCAGGATCCATCGTCAACGCGGGGCTGGCCGCCTTGAGCCTGCGCTGATCTGGGTTCGGCCACCTGCGCAGAAGTTCGATTCAGGTCTTCAACGCGTCGCGAACGCCGAATCCGGCCGTCAAGGACCCCACGACACCTGCCGAAAACGAGGCCATGAGCCAGGACACGCATTGTCCGGGCGCAGGCGAACGGGGCGCGCCGGACGCCCGACGATGGCCGGAGCGGGATCGCTTGCGGGCAATCCTCGACTCCTCACTGGATTCCCAGGTCCTGTGGGGCGCGGTGCGCGACGAAGCGGGCCAGTTCCAGGATCTTGTCTATCTGGAGTGCAACCAGGCAGCGGCCGACTACCTGCAGGTCCCGCGCGAGGATCTTCTGGGACGAACCCTCTCAACGCTGTTCGGCGGAGCGGGTACCGACACCGTGATGGACTGGGCCGAACGGGTGATTTCCACCGGCCAGCCGCTCACGCTCAAAGCCCAGCAGTTGTTCAGCCAGATCGCTCATGAGGACCGGCGTTATGACGCCAGCATGGTCAAGGTCGACGACGGCGTCCTCTTCACATGGCGTGATGTGACCGATGACTACCTGGCCGCGCGCAAGATGCGCGAAAGCGAGGAGCGCCTGCAGATGGTCACGCTGCACGCGCCGGTGGCATTGAACCTGACCGCGCCCGATGGGTCACTGCTGAGCGCCAACCCCGCGATGTGCCGCTTCCTGGGGCGCGACGAGGCGCAGTTGCTGCGCAGCACATGGATGGAACTGACCCACCCCGACGACCTGGCCAAGGATCTGGCGATGGTCGCGTCCATCCTCGACGGCACCCGGGACAGTTACCGGCTGCCCAAGCGGTTCGTGCGCCCCGACGGCTCAATCGTGTGGGGCGACTTGTCGGTGTCGTGCGTTCGTGACCCCGCTGGCAAGGTCCAGTACTTGATCGCTCAGATCGTGGACATCTCCGAACTTGTCGCCGGGCGCCGGCAGTTGGCCGAATCCCGCCAGCACTACCGCCTGCTCGCAGAGAACACCTCCGACGTGGTGCTCAAAGTCTCGTGTGAGGGTGTGCTGCAGTGGGCCTCACCGTCACTGGCCGACACCCTCGGCTGGGAACGCGACGAGGTGCTCGGCCGGCTCATCAGCGAGTTCGTGTCCGACTTCGACTGGCAGGCCGTGGAAGGTGTGCTCACCGCGACGGCGACCGCGGGGGAGAAGGCGGCGGGGTTGTTCCGGGTCCGGCGCAAGGACGGCGATTGGCTGTGGGTCGACGCCACCGCCAGCGCGGCCAACGACCTCGACGGCAACCTGGTGCGCATCGTGCGGCTGCGTGACGTCGACGCCGAGACCCGGGCGCGTAACGCATTGCGGACCAGCGAGGAACGCTTCCGCACCGCCATGCGAGCCACCCCGATCGGGATGGCACTCATCGACCGACAAGGCGTGCTGCTGCAGGTCAACGGCGCTTTGAGCGGGATGCTGAAAGTCGATGAGAAGGCACTGCTCGGCCAGCGAATCACCTCGATGACCCACCCCGGCGACCGCAACATCGACTTGGAGATGTGGAACCTCTTGCACTTGGGCAAGGTCGACTCGGTGACGCGCGAGAAGCGGGTGATCGACGCCACCGGCGCCGTGGTCTGGGTCCAGAACGCGATCGCCGCGGTGAAGGACGGCAAGGGGACCCACCCGACGTTCGTCGCGCAATTCCTTGACATCACCCAAGCGCGACAGGCGCACTCCCTGCTTGATTTCCACGCCCATCACGACCCTTTGACCGACCTGAAGAATCGCAGGGCCGTGCTGCAGACGATGCACACCGTGCTCGCGCACCCGCCGCGCACCGGCCAGCGGCTCGGGGTCCTGTACTGCGACCTCGACCGGTTCAAGCAGGTCAACGACACCTACGGCCACCCGGTGGGCGACGCGCTGCTGATCGAGGTGGCCCGACGCATCCAGCGCTGCCTGCGCGAGGCCGACACCGTCGGGCGGATGGGTGGCGACGAGTTCCTCGTCCTGCTCACCCAGGTCAACGGCCTCGAGGAGGCCGCCCAGGTCGCCGAAAAGGTCCGGCGCGAGGTGACCGCGCCGTTCAGGATGGACCAGAACGTGCTGATCCCGACGCTGAGCATCGGGGTGTCGGTTGCCGAATCGGGCGACGACGCCGACGAGGTCGTGGCCCGCGCCGACCGTGCGTTGTACCAGGCCAAGCAGTCGGGGCGCGACCGTGTGATCGCACCTGGGGTCAGTGTGGCCAGCGGGCGCTGAGGTTTCGGTTGCGTGGTGGCCGGTTGGGGTTCCGGATTTCCACGCGGGCGCGGAGTGCGAGCCGGTCTGCGTAACTTTCAGGTTGGCGCACCCTCTTGATCAACCCGAAAGGTCCGGCAATTTCCCCATCTTTAGAACATTTCGGGCGCCAAACCGTACTTTTCGGGTTGATCAAGGGGGATTCGGACTGCCGCCCAACCCGAAAAGTACGCCGACGGGCCCCGGACCGAAATTCAGCAACAGCCTCCCCCTTGCTCAAGAACCGCTCCCCCGTCAGCCATGTGGAAAACCGACAACCCAGTTGCCGGAAAATCACATTGGCCAGCGACCCTACCGACTGATGCGCACCGGAACCGCGTTGAGCACCGCGGTCCCCGACAGCGGGTCCATCCCGCTCGACGGCGTCAGAACGTTGCTGTTCGTCCCGGCCGTGGCGTCCTGCGACCACGTCTGCCCGCTGGCCGGCGCCCAGCCGTGCGGCAGGCAGATGACCCCCGGCATGACCGTGTCGGTCACCTCGACCACGACCTCGACGCTGCCGGTGTCAGATGTGAGGGTCGCGACGGCTCCATCGGTTACACCGGCGCCTGAGGCATCGTCGGGATGCATCTGGGCGGTGCAGCGACTCGATCCGCCCGCCAGACGCGGCAGCGTCCGCAACCACGAGTTGTTGGTCCGCAGTTGCCGCCGCCCGACTACGACAAGGTCAGGCACAACAACTGCGTCGAACACACCCGCGAGCCTTTCCGCCTCCGCGGCCAACTGCGGCGGAACCAGTTCGATTCGCCCGGTGGGCGTACGCAGGACCTCGGGCAACCGGGGCGCCCGATACCGGATGGCGCCGCCTCCACAGCGGCGAGCGTGAGTCCTCCGGGGTGGTGGCCGAACCCGTCGCCGTACGGCCCCGAGCGCAACGAGAGGTCGACCAGCCTCGCCACACCCCTGCGCGGCGCCACAGCGGTCAGCAACTCCGCAGGCTCGCGGCCGTGCGCCCGGGAAGCCGGGTCAGAACACGCTCGCCGCGCCACTTCGAAGGCAACCAGATCGTCCATCTGCTCGGGCGTCGGCTCGGGCGCCGCGTTGACGACCGCAGCGGCGATGGCGGCCAGTTGCAGCAGGACTTCCCCCTCGTCGCGCTCCCCCTGCGCGAGATCGAACACCGGCGGCGACCAGCGCGCGGCATTGCGCACGGCCAACGATCCGAAGACCACGTCGTAATGACTGCGGGCCAAAGGCGAGGCGGCCGGCAGGATGACGTCGGCGTGCCGGGAAGTCTCCGTGACGTACGCGTCCAGGCACACCAGGAAGTCGAGGCCCTGCAGCGCGCGGTCGAGCCGGTCGGCATCCGGCGTCGAGACCACGGGATTACCCGCGACCGTGATGAGTCCCCGCAGTCGCTGTCCGCTGTCCGGATCCGGGGTGTCGATCTCCTCCGCCAATGCGGCCGCCGGGAACTCGCCGAGAACGCTGGGCAGCCCCCGGACCCGGGTGCGCTGACTACCGGGCACCCTGACGCCGCGGCCACGTCCGGGCTCCCCGAACGTGGTGGGACCGCCGGCTGGCGGCAGCGGGAACATCGCGCCACCCGGGCGGTCCAGGTTGCCGGTCAACACATTGATCACCGCGATCAACCAGGAGGCCAGCGTGGCGAACGACGACGGTTCCCCGGCCACGGTGAGCGCGGACGTCGAGGTTCCCAACCGTCCGTAGACCGCCGCACTCGGTGCGGCAGCGATTGTGCGGGCCAATTCCACAATCTCGTCCGCCGGAATCCCCGTCGGCCCGGACACCACACCGGCCGGGAACGCCGCCATGAGATCGCGCAGTTGCTCAACCGCGTCGGTGTCGATCCACTCAGCCGCCGCGCCGAGATCGACCAGACCTTCAGCGAAGAGGGTGTGCACAATGCCCGCCAGCAGAAGAACGTCGGTCCCGGGGCGGATACGCAGATGCTCGTCAGCGGCAGCAGCCGTTCGCGTGCGCACCGGATCAACGACGATCAAACGCCCGCCACGCGCCCGTAAGGCCCGCAGCCGGCCGGGCATGTCCGGCACGGTCATCATCGAGCCGTTGGACACCAGCGGATTGCCGCCGATCACCACGAACAGATCCGTGCGATCGATGTCGGGCACCGGGACCGACAACTCTGTGCCGTACATGAGCCCGAGCGCGACCTGCTGCGGCATCTGATCGACAGTGCTGGCCGAGAAGCGGTAGCGGGTCCCGAGCGCGCGCACCAAAGCCGGCAGGTAGAAGGTGCTCGTGACATTGTGCGCATTCGGATTGCCGAGGTAGACGCCCACCGCGTCGGTACCGTGCTGGCCGATCAACTCCCCGAGACCGGTGCGAATCCGCTCGAAGGCCTCGTCCCACGTAGCCTCACGCAGCTGGCCACCCTCTCGGATCATCGGCGTGCGCAGCCGTGCCGGATCGTGGTGGAGATCCGCGACGGCCACGCCTTTGGGGCAGATGAAACCCTTGCTGAACACATCGTCGGAATCGCCCCGCACGCCGACGACCTGGTCGCCGTCGACAGTGATTTCTAAGCCACAGGTGGCCTCGCACAGCGGACAGATGTGGCGCACGCGGGTGGTCATCGGACGACCTCGACCCGGAAGACGTGACGCCAGGTGCCGTCCTTGCGGTGGATCGACTCGCACGAGCCGCGGACCCCGGCAAAGCGCCCGGAGCCGCCGACGACAGGCCTGGTCACCGTCGTCCGCTGCGCCACAGTCGGTGCCTGCTGGTCATAGCTGGCCA
>JALOLM010000214.1 GCA_025455985.1 Candidatus Nanopelagicales bacterium
AGCGGCTCAGGAAGGCAGCCAATCGCTCGATCGCCTCGGCCAGATCGGCCCGCGACGCGGTGTAGGACAGGCGCACATGGGTGTCGCCGGTGTGCGTGCCGAAGTCCCGGCCAGGAGTCAACGACACCAGCGCCTCGCTCAATGCCCGCTCGCAGAACTTCCACGAGCCGAGCCCGGTTCCGGACACGTCGAAGTACACGTAGAAGGCGCCGTCGGGGACCACCGGCACCGGCAGGCCCAGGCGGTCAAGGCCATCGAGGACCAGTTGCCTGCGAGCCAGCAGCTCGAGCCGGCGCTGCTCGCACTCGGCCAGTGACTCGGTTGTGAAACAGGCCAGGGCGGCGTACTGGGCCGGCGTCGAGGCGCACAAGAAGTAGTTCATCGCCAAGCGCTCTATGACCCCGACCAGCGGTTCGGGCAGCACGGCCCAGCCGAGCCGCCAACCCGTCATGCCGAAGTACTTGGAGAAGCTGTTGATGACGATCGCGTCCGGGTCGGTTGACAGGACGCTGCGAGGCGGATCACCGTCACGCCCCGGATCGCTGAGGTCGAGGTAGATCTCGTCGACGATGCGCCAGGCGGACCGCGAACGCGCTAGACCGCAGATGCCCGCGAGCTCATCGAAAGGAATGGAGGTGCCCGTCGGGTTGGACGGGGTGGCCATCATGACCGCGGTCGTTGCAGGGCTCCAATAGCGCGCCACCGAACTGGCGTCGAGCTGAAATCGGGTGTCTGCGGTTGTTGGCACCGTGACGACCTGGCCACCGAACGTCCCCACGAGTTGCCGGTTGCACGGGTAGGACGGGTCAGCCATGAGCACTTCATCGCCGCTGTCAATCGTCGCGGCGCACGCCAGTAGCAGTGCTGCTGAGGCGCCGGAGGTGACGATGATCCGGGCTGGGTCGACGTCCACCCCGTGGCGTTCGCGATAGAACTGCGCAATCGTCTGGCGCAGCACGGGCATGCCGAGCGCTTCGGTGTAGGGCAGGGGGCGGCCGTCCATGGCCTCGCGCATCGCCTCTCGTACCGCTGCC
Organism: Candidatus Nanopelagicales bacterium; assembly: GCA_025455985.1. GTDB lineage: Bacteria > Actinomycetota > Actinomycetes > S36-B12 > UBA10799 > JADKAV01. The sequence continues at coordinate 1,035 of JALOLM010000214.1, forward strand.
GGAGCGCCGAAGTCCGGCTCGCCCAAGCTCAACTTGATGACCCGATGCCCGGCGGCCTCGAGGTGCGCTGCCTGTTTGCCGAAGGCCATGGCGTGGAACGGTTCGACCTCCCGACCGCGTTGCGAGATCTTCAACCGGACCTCAATCTTCCGAACACGTCTACCAGCCCTTGAACGCCTCGGTCAGTACCCGTCCGCGATTGTCGCGCGGCGGTTCGAGACCCAGGACGCGCAGGGCGGTGGGGGCCACGTCGACGTTCTCCGCCTGCCCTGGGTTGGCTTGTGTGTCGTCGAAGCGGGCATCGGCTACACCGCTGACCGTCCCGTTCTTGACCAGGCCCTTCCAGCCTCCCGTGATGGCGAAGAAGTTGTCCGTCGTGAACGGACCGCCGTGACCGCCGTTCGTGGGGTTGATGGGGTCGCTGAAAGCGCCGCCGGTGGCATGGGTGACGACCAGATCCCCGGTCCGTTCACCATTGAGGTGCCATGCGGGGTGGACGCCGTCCAGGGTGTTCGCGGCGTCGCCGTCGGTCGGGTTCGGTTCGCGGTACAGGGCCTCATCGATGCCGCGGTCGGCGGCAGCCAAAGCGGCCTGCCGCATGCGGTGCAGCAGGTCGAATCGATCGGGGGAGGTGCGATCGGTGAGATACACCATGTCCGTGCCGCCGTTCTGCACGACGATGAACGACTCGGCCGGGATGCCGGCAGCGATCAGAACGTCCCGAAGCGTGATCTTGTCCGGCGTCGTATCCATGGAGTGATCGCTCACCAGGAACAGCACAGTTCGCGACCACAGTTTGAGCTTCCTCTGCTGGCGCACGAAACGATCGATCTGCGCGTCGGTGTCAGCGGCGGCCTTGCGGTACTTCTTGCCGGCGCCGTAGGAGTGACCCGTGGAGTCGATCGTGGGGAGGTTGACGAACGTCAAGTTCGCCTTCTTGCGCTTGCCGTTCTCCGACTTCACGCCCTCGCGGACACTGGCAAGAACCGCGTCCATCGTGTGCTTGTCGTCGGCGTAGCCCCAGACGTTGAGTGGGGTCTTGCGGCAGTAGTCGGTCTTCGTGGACTGGCATGGCGTCCACAGGTAGTCCGCCGCGTACTTCTTCTTGGAGCGCTTGGCGGCGAAAAGCGTGGCCAGTTTCGGTTTGCCGAAGATGCCCGCGGACGTGACCTTGTCACGGGTGCTCTTCGTGGCGGTGCTCTGGAAGAACGTCTGCGCCTGCACGCACTCCGGAGCCAGGCCGACGCTGACGGGGCCGTTGCTCACGCCGTCCAAAGGGCAACCATCGACCGAAGTGGCGCCGTTGCCGTACAGGGCGAAGTCGTTGCCCGGGATGCCGGACGTGTCGGCGTAGGCGCCGGTGATCATCGCAGTGTGGTTCGGGTTCGTCTCGGCGACCATGATCGCGCGGGACTCCTGGTAGTACGTTCCGCGTTTGTCGACGAGTCCCTTGATGCCAGGAAGCCGCCCTTGGTCGTACAGATCCCCGTCGAGGCCATCGAGCACGAAGATGTAGACGAGTGGCTTGTCGTTGGGGGCGGCGTGGGCGGGCGTGGCCACCACGCCGAGCGCGAGCGATGCGCCGGTCAGGGCGAGCAGAGTCTTGGTCATCATCGGTTGCAGGGTAACAACCGCGCGGGTGGGCCGAGCCTCGCTTAGCGCCGGGATGGCCTGTTCGGCGGAGCAGCGGACAGCCACCCTTTGATCTGGAGCCCGCCGTACAACGCGCCGCCGAACCACAACAGCAATGCGAGCATCCCCAGGGCGGATCCCTCCCACCCCAGTTCGATCGCGGTGATCAGCGCCACCGTGAGCAGCCCCCAGATGACGGCGCCCAACGCCCAGCGGCGCTGCCGGTACTTGAACGCCGCGATCGTGGGCATGAGCCAACTCGCCAGGCCTATTGAGGTCAGCGGGATGCCGATCCAGAGCACTACGGCGAGAAGAATGCGCCACAGGGGAAGCGGTTGGGGCCCGGCGTGCCAGACCCATGCCGAGCGCGACACCCCATCGGAATCGCAGACCAACATAGGCCCGTTGTCCGCGATGGACAGCGAGTGCTCGAGGAGCCCGTACTCGCAGAAGGGACACGGATGTGTGCGGAAGTCCAGCAGAACCGTGCTGATCCACTGCGCAGTGTTTGCCGGCAGTGCCTTCTGGGAACCGGCCGAGTCGTAGGAGAAGCCGGCGCCGTAAACGGCTGCTTGCTCGTCGGGGGAGAGTGCGCCCATCTGGTAGACGACTTGGGTCACCAGCCAGTCCCCCGCGTCCGCGTCTGCCGTGCCCACGGCGTCAGACTACGCGCCGCGATGTGGCCCTAGTGAGGCTTGCGCAATTTCTGTCGCTGCGAGCGACGGATGTTACGCAGGCTTCGTCTAGCCCGCCTTGGACGCGAGGGCCCGCAGCGCCAAGAAACCCGACGCGACCGACACCGAGGTGGCCATCACCGCGAAACCCGGTCCACGCAGCTCAGGCCGCAGGGCGAGGGCAGAACCTGCCACAAGATCGGTCAACTCGACGCCCGCGTTCTGGCCTGCGAGTTCCTGCAGGCGGCTGGGGTTTCGACGGGCCTTCCACACCTGCATCCCGAGTGCGACATTGCGGATGCCGAACAGCCTGGTCGTGTAGCGCAGCGCCGGGTTGTTCATCTCAGCCGGCGCACCGAAGGTCGTGAGCAGCGGACCCGGCGCGGCGATGGCCGCAGCCCCCACCAACACGCGTTCGATCGTCATTGCCGTTGCCATCTTCTCGCTGTTGTCCATGCAGCAATCCTGCCGCGCTCCGTTGGGCCGCGGGGGGCTGTTCGGGGGATCCAAGGCCACGTGCCGACTGGGGACATGCTGGTTTTCGGCAACTGAGTTGTCTGTTTCCAACATCGCTTGGCGCAGGGTGACGGCTGTCCACAAGCCGCCGAAACGCGTCACGCTCCCGTACGAGCCACAACCATGACGGACCTGGATCCGGTCGCGGGCTTGCGTGTGGAAGTCGGACGCTTGTCGCGCAGTCCCCTGGGCCGGCTTCTGTTGGTCCTGACCGTGGATGGTCGTTTCACCACCGAGCAGCCCTTGGCCAGGCCGCCATGATGGGTACGCGGTCAGGGGATCCAGCGCACGGCCTGGATTCCCTGGTCCGTGGCCACGAACGCGACCCGCCCGTCGCCGCTCATGACAGCCTGGCGGTCGGGGTAGCCCCACAGGAAACTCCCGGGTGCACCTGCAGTCTCGGTGACCCCGAAGCCAGCCGCAACCAGTGCTCCATACAGGTCATAGTCCACGCCCAATGTCCGGTCGCGTATGCGCAACTTCGAGGCAAGGTCTGGCTTCCACAGCGCATAGCGTCCGTCGGCTGACGAGTTTGTCAGGGTCAACCGGAGCTGCGTCGGAGAAGCGGGCACGCTCGTTGCAGTCGCCACGTCGTACCAAGCCACCTCGGGCGGGATGCCTTCGCTGGTGCCGGCGAACACCCCATTGATCGTGATGGTCCGGCCGTCGCGGGTCATTGAGTTGCCGACACCACCGATGTCGACGACGCTGCTGCGGTTGAAGATCGCGCGCCCGGGACTCCACGTGTCGCTGGCCTCGTAAGCCTCGAGCCGTCCGGGGATCAGGATCGTGTTGCCGTCCG
>JALOLM010000215.1 GCA_025455985.1 Candidatus Nanopelagicales bacterium
CCCGTAAGCAGTGCGACCAGTCGGTCGGCGCGCGCAACGTCAACCGATCCGTCCTGCGTGGTGATGCCAGCGGTCAATGCCAGGTAGCAGGCCTGTGCCTCTTCGGCGCTGAGATAGGCCCCGAGCGTGGCCATGCCGTCCGGCTCCGGTGCTATCCAGACCCGACGGTGGGTCAGTGCTTCCCGGCGGCGGCGTCTCACCGCGTCGGCGTCGATCCGGGCGACCTCGCGCGCGAGCCATGCGCGCAGTTGGCCGCGGGTGTGCCCGGCGGCGAACGTGCACGCCCTGTCTGCGACGTCGCAGCGGTGCTCGGGCGCCAGCCGGGCGGTGCCGTCGGCGATCTCCTGGGCTTTCCCCAGGTCCACCTCGCCGCGCCGCAACGCATCGAGAACAATCGGCAGCGACGCGCAGAGGTCCATCGCCAACTCGAGGCGGCGGCCGGCAACGGAAGGTGTCCAGTGCAGGGCCGAGGCGATCTCGGCCGGCGCGGGGTCGCACAACTGGCCGGTGGGGTCGAATACTGGGGGATCCTCCTGGGAAACCTGGCACATGGCTTCGAGCTGCCGGGCATGGATGAAGCCGATCGCCGTCTCGCAGGCGGCTGCGACCACGAGCGGGTCGGCGTCTGCGCGCTCGATCATCGCAAGGGCGTTTGCGACCTGTTCATCCATGTCAAACACGCTAGAACGGGGGTGCGACGAAAGGTTTGCGTCCGCATCCAAGCTGTGGACAACCGCGGCCGACCGGCTTGAGCACTCGACGTGTCCGACCCACGGGGTACCGTCGTTTTGTCGTGAGGGGCAGGTGGTCATGAGTACAGCCAGGCGATCCTTTGTGCCGTTGATAATTGCGGCCGTGATCGGAGTCGTACTGATCATCGGTGCCCGGATACTGCTCGGGGGTGGCTCGTCGGACCCCGGCGCGGGCGGCACGGTCGTTGATGCTCCGGCTGACCGTTCGGACTGTCTGCCGGTGCAGGTCGTCGCGTCCAGTGAGAAGGCCGCCCTGCTCGCAGAACTGGCACGGGAGTACAACGCCACGGGTCCTGCGGTGAACGGCACGTGCGTGGACATCAAGGTGGCGTCCAAGGCCTCCGGGGGTGCCGCGCAGGCCCTCGCGCGCGGGTGGGACGAGCAAGTCGACGGTCCGCGCCCGGATGTGTGGACACCGGCATCCTCATCGTGGGCGGTCCTGGTGGATCAGACCTCGGCCGAGCAGGACAATCCCTCGCCAATGCCCGATGAGCGGCCGTCCTTGGTCCAGACACCATTGGTCATTGCCATGCCCAAACCCATGGCCGAAGCTCTCGGCTGGCCGGATGAGCAGATCGGGTGGTCGGATCTGGCAGCGCTGGCGGAATCGCCGAAAGGCTGGGGTGAAGAGGGCCATCCTGAGTGGGGCCGCTTCAAACTCGGTAAGACCAACCCCAACTACTCCACTTCTGGGCTCAACGCGACCATTGCCTCCTACTTCGCGGCCACCGGCCTGTCCAGTGATCTGACGCTGAAGAACGTGTCCGACCCGCAGACCCGAGCTTTCGTCAAGCAGCTGGAATCGTCAGTCGTTCACTACGGTGACACGACACTGACATTCTTGGAGAACATGGCCAATGAGGCCGCAGCGGGCAAAGGCCTCACGTATGTGTCGGCTGTGACGGTGGAGGAGAAGTCTGTCCTGGACTACAACCAGGGCAACCCGACTGGCGACCCCGCGAAGGCCGGACAGTCCCCACCCCCACAGATCCCGTTGGTCGCCTTCTACCCCGATGATGGGACGTTGATCTCCGACAACCCGTGGCTCGTGCTGGACGCGCAATGGGTGGATCCGCAGAAGGAACAGGCTGCCGGTGACTTCCTGGCGTGGCTGCAGCAGCCCGATCAGCAGAGCGCCTTCACGGACGCCGGATTCCGGACCTTCGAGGGTCAACCGGGTCCGGTGATCACGCAGGAGAACGGGATGCTGCCAGCCGGGGCGACGAGTGTGCTCAACCCACCGTCCCCGGTGGTTCTGGCCGCCATTGAGGACAGCTGGGCGGAGTTGCGCAAGCGGGCCCATGTCCTATTGGTGATGGACGTCTCCGGCTCGATGGCGGAGGCTGTGCCCGAGGCAGGCACGGACAAGATCAGCCTCGCGAAGCAGGCAGCCAGTGACGCGCTGGAGCAGTTCGCCGCCGATGACGAGGTCGGGTTGTGGGTGTTCTCCACCGATCTGGGGGCGTCCGGGGAACCATACGTCGAACTGGTGCCCATCGGCCCGGCCAAGCAGACAGTGCCCGCCATGCAGCGCGATATTCAACGCCTGGTGGCTGATGGCGGGACAGGGCTGTACGCGACGCTGCGGTCGGCGCAGGCGCAGATGCTCAAAGATCTGCCCGAGGACCGGATCAACGCGATCATCCTGCTCAGCGATGGCCGTAACGAGTACCCACCGGACACCGATCTCGACGGTCTGCTGCGCCAGCTCAATGGCGAAAGCGTCGATACGACGGTCCGGGTGTTCACCATCGGCTACGGGGGATCGGCGGACACCGAAGCCTTGTTGGCGATCGCCGAGGCATCGCGTGGGAAGTACTACGAAGCCACCGATCCGGCCAGCATCGAGAAGATCATGACCAGCGTGCTGTCCAACTTCTGATGCCAGGTCGGGCAGACTGAGGCTGTGTCCGTCTCCGAAGAGTTGAAAGACCCCTGGGGCTGGTTGGTCGCAGGGGTCAGTGGGGGTCTGGGGTGGGCGGTTCTCGCGGCCCCTCTAGGTCCCGCCGCTATCGGGGTGGGCGCTGCTATTGGGGCGGTAGTGCTGGGCAGCAAAGTTGCCCTGGGGTCCATGCGCTCGTCGTCTGCCCAGCCGCGTGAACGGCGCGATCGCCTACCGGAGGCGCCGGCTGATTCGCCCCAAGGACAGTTCGTCCAGCGGGCCCGGGCCGCGGCTGCGCAGATCGCGCATCTGGCCGACCGGCCCGCGGACCCTGGACTGCGCGCCGAGTTGGCGCAGGTGGATGACGAGGCGGGGACGGTGGTGCAGACGTTGCGGGAACTTGCCGGCCGCGTGACCCTCGTCGACGGTGCACTGAGGTCTGCCCAGCCCGACCAAGTGCGCCAGGAGGAAGGCAGGCTGCGGGCGTCGTTGGCGGCCGAGACCGATCCGCAACTGCGCGCGGAGCGCCAGCGGGCGCTCGATGCGGTGACTGCCCAGTCCGAATCTCTGGCACGATTGGCGCGACTGCGGGAGACGCTGCTGGCGCGGGCCCAGACCGCCGCCCTCGACATGGAGGGATTGGCGGCCCGCACCGGGGAGCTGGTGGCCATGGGAACCTCGGCGTTCGAGGGTGATCCTGCTGGACAGATCCTGGCCGATCTCACCATGAGCCTGGAGTCGGTGCGAGAGGGTCTGGCTGAGGCTGACGAGGTCAGTCGCGGCTGGTCTGGTTAAGAGAGGCGGTTCGCGATGAGGGTTTCGGGCAGGGTTTGGGTAGTGACCGGTGGCGGGAGCGGCATGGGCCGGGAACTGGTCCTGCAACTGCTCACGGCCGGTGGCCGGGTGGCGGCCGTGGACCTGCGCCCCGACGCGTTGCAGGAGACCGCGCAGTTGGCGGCAGCCGGTCAGCGGTTGAGCGTGCACAGCGTGGACGTCACGGACCGGTCGGCGGTTGAGGCGCTGGTGCACGACGTCGTCGCAGCCCACGGCGGGGTCGACGGCCTGATCAACAACGCGGGGATCATCCAGCCGTTCGTCCCGGTCAAGGATCTCGGCTACGACGACATCCGGCGGGTCCTTGAGGTGAACCTGATGGGCACCATGCACATGGTCAAAGCCTTCCTGCCCGTGATGCTGGAACGCCCGGAAGCGCACATTGCCAATGTCTCCAGCATGGGTGGTTTTTTCCCCTTCCCCGGGCAGAGCGTCTACGGCGCAAGCAAGGCGGCCGTCAAGTTGCTCACTGAGGGCCTGTATGCGGAGTTGCTCGACACCCGGGTGGGAGTCTCGGTGATCATGCCGGGCGCGGTCAACACAGCCATCACCGAGAACTCAGGTGTGGCCACACCGATGGCGGACGCGGCTTCGGGGATGCCGATGACCTCCGCGGTCGATGCGGCGCGGATCATGATCGAGGGGATCGAGAAGGACCGGCTGTACATCTTCGTCGGCAAGGACGCCCGGCTGATGAACCTGGCCATCAGGATCGCGCCGCGCAGGGCCATCGGCGTCATTCAGAAGAAGATGAAGACGTTGATGCCATCGGCTGCCCCGGCCGCCCAGGGCCAGTGACAGGAGGAGCTCAGCGATGCTGCCCGCCGCACCTCCCGAGCCTGCGCAGCAGGTGATCGTCGTGACGGCACCGCATTGGGACAGTCAACGCGGACGGTTGCGCAGGTTCGTGCGCGACGAGGGTCGATGGGTGCGGGTGGGACCGCCGACTCGGGCCTGGTTGGGGGTCAACGGATTCGCCCCATGGCGCACGCGTCAGCAGAACAGCGGCCAGACCCCGGCGGGGGTTTTCACCCTGCCCCAGGCGTTCGGGACGGGTCCAGCGCAAGAGGTGGACCTGCCCTACCACCGGATCACGCCTCGTTCCTATTGGCCTTACGACCCGAGGGATCCCCGGACGTACAACGTGCTGCAGACCGACCGGAGCGCCAAGTCCCGC
>JALOLM010000216.1 GCA_025455985.1 Candidatus Nanopelagicales bacterium
GCGGCCACGTAACGCGCCCGACGCGACGGTCGTCTGGACATTCTGGACATGATGTCTACCAGGGTACCTTCACACTTTGAGATATCGGCGCAATGTGAGTGCGGCTGCAATAGCAGCGATCAGGATCCCCGTCAGGAACACGACTGGGAGGATGACCAGCACCTGGTCCCACGACACAAAGGCGGTGAATTGGTACGAGGGCGCCAGTACCTCATCGATCAGGAAGACCTTGGCAGCCACGATCGCCGCGACCGCGATCAGCCCGCCCACTGCGGCGGAGAAGGCGGCTTCCAGCAGGAACGGCATCCGGATCATGAAGTTGCTGGCACCCACGAGCCGCATGATGCCGACCTCGCGCCGGCGGGCATGCGCCGCCACCCGGATCGTGTTGACCACCAGCAGCGCGGTGACCACAAGCATTGCCACGGCCACCGACAACGCGATGACCTGCAGTCCGTTCAGTAATCGGAAGAAGCGGTCGAGCAACTGCCGCTGGTCCTGCACCTGTTCGACCCCGGGCCTGCCCGCGAAGGCCGCCGCGATCACCTCGTACTTGGTGGGGTCGGACAACTTGACCCGGAAGGATTCCGGCAGCGCGTCCGGAGTGACGTTCTGCGCGATCGGGGAGTCCTGGAACTGCTCCATGAAGTGCTGGTAGGCCTCCTCTTTGGACTCGTAGTAGATCTCCTGCACGAGCGGCCGCAGGGCGTTTAGTTCCTGCTCGATCTGGGCGCGCACCTCCGGGGTCACGGCCCCGAGCGAGCAAGAGGGCGCCGCCGAGTTGGCCCCGCACAAGAAGATGGACACTTCGACCCGGTCGTACCAGAAGTCCTTCATAGAATCGACCTGCGCGCGCACCAGCAGCCCGGCGCCGAACAAAGTCAACGACACGGCCACGGTGATGATCACGGCGAACGTCATCGTGAGGTTGCGGCGCAACCCCTGGAATGTCTCGCTGAGGATAAATCGCAGTTTCACGGCTGGTGGTCCTGCCCATAGACACCACGGGCCTCGTCTCGCACCATCACACCGGCATCGAGCTCGATCACGCGCTTGCGCATCTGGTCGACGATCGCGGCGTCGTGTGTGGCCATCAGAACGGTCGTGCCCACCCGGTTGATGCGATCAAGCAGTTTCATGATCCCCACGCTGGTGGCCGGGTCCAGGTTTCCCGTCGGCTCATCGGCGAGCAGCAGGGGCGGGCGGTTGACGAAAGCCCGCGCGATCGCCACCCGCTGCTGTTCCCCACCGGAGAGTTGGTGGGGGTAACGCTGCATCTTGTCCGCCAGCCCCACGAGGTCGAGCACCTCGGGCACGGACCGCTCGATCACCGCGTTCTTGCGTCCGAGCACTTGCAGGGTGAACGCGACGTTCTGGTAGACCGTCTTGCTCTGCAGCAACCGGAAGTCCTGGAACACCGCACCCATCCCCCGGCGCAATTGCGGCACCTTCCAGCGGGACAGTCGGCCGACGTCTCTGCCGGCAACGATCACTCTGCCGACCGTCGTCTTCTCCTCACGCAGGATGAGCCGCAGGAATGTCGACTTCCCGGAGCCCGAGGCGCCCACGAGGAACACGAACTCCCCCGGCTCGACGTGCATGCTGATGTCTTGCAGCGCGGGCCGATTCCGCTTGTCGTAGCGCTTGGTGACGCGCTCGAAGGTGATCAATTGTCCCCACCTGGTTGTTGGCCCTGACCGCTCAAGTCTAGGCGGGCCGGTCGGCGGCACCGGTCAGGATCGCCGTAAGGACAACGTCAGGTTTAGTTCGCAGACTGCTGCTGGCGGCGCCAGCGGATCCCGGCCTCGACGAATTCGTCGATCTCACCGTCGAGGACCGCTGCGGTGTTGCCGGTCTCCACTTCGGTACGCAGGTCCTTGACCATCTGGTAGGGGTGCAGGACGTAGGACCGCATCTGGTTGCCCCACGACCCCGAGGAGTCCCCCTTGAGGGCGTCCATCTTGGCCTGCTCCTCCTGGCGCTGGCGCTCCAGCAACTTCGCCTGGAGAACAGCCATGGCGGTGGCCTTGTTCTGCAACTGGGAGCGCTCGTTCTGACAGCTCACCACGATGCCGGTGGGCAGGTGGGTCAAGCGCACGGCCGAGTCGGTCGTGTTGACCCCCTGACCGCCCGGACCCGAGGAACGGTAGACATCCACACGCAGTTCGTCCTCGGGGATCTCAATGCTCTCGGTCTTCTCCACCACGGGGATCACCTCGACCTCGGCGAAGGAGGTCTGGCGCCGACCCTGATTGTCGAAGGGGCTGATCCGCACCAGCCGGTGCGTCCCCTGCTCCACACTCAATGTGCCGTAGGCGAACGGGGCCTTGACCGCGAACGTCGCGGACTTGATGCCCGCCTCCTCCGCGTAGGAGGTCTCGTAGACCTCCACCGACCAGCCGTGCCGCTCGCAATAGCGCCCGTACATGCGAAGCAGCATCTCCGCCCAGTCGGCCGCATCCACGCCACCGGCCCCAGAGCGGATGGAGACCAGCGCCTCGCGTTCGTCGTACTCCCCGGACAGCAGGGTCCGCACCTCGAGTTCGGTGATCTCGCCGTGCAGATCGGTCAACTCCCGGTGGGCCTCCTCCAGGGCGCTGGCATCGTCCTCGGCTTCAGCCAGTTCCACCAGGATCGGCAGGTCGTCGACCCGCTGTCGCAGTCCCATCACCTTGCGCCGCTCCTGCTGCAGGTACGACAGCCGGGAGGTGACCTTCTGCGCCGCCTCCGGGTCGTCCCACAGATTGGGCGCCGACGCGGCCGCTTCAAGTTCGGCGATCTCACCGTCCAGCTTCGGCACATCGACGACTGCCTCGATCTGCTTGAGGGTCGAATCGATGGCGGCTATCTGTTCAGCGATGTCAAGGTCGGCCACCTTCGTAGGGTAACCGTGGCAGGCTCACCAGTTGGCGACGTACCTCTCCTGCTTGTCCTTGAACGACCCCACCAGGATCATGATCAGGTCGATCAGCGGCCAGATCCCGAAGAACCCGCCGAGGGTCAAGATGATGGCGATGCCGGTGCCGATCTTGCCGACGTAGAAGCGGTGGACACCCAGCGCCCCGAGGAAGAACGCCAGCAGAGCCGCTGCCAGCCGGGACTTGGGCGAGGCCGGGCGGCCCTGCGAATCGAGCATGGGCTTGCCGTCCGGGTACAGCGGTACGCCGGCGGCTGCGGCCGCAGCCACGGGTGCAGGCGGCGGAGGCGGCGTGGCCGGCTGCACGGGCGGGGGCGGCGGCGGGACGCTGCTGCTCGGCGGGGGCGGCGGCACGCTGCTGCTGGGCGGGGTGGGCTGGGATTCGGGCTCGGGCGTCTCAGTCATGGCTGCACCCTACTAGCCGACGGATGCCTGGATGGGCAATCGTGCGACGGGGCGCGCCGGGTCAGTTCGTGCCAAGACCCATCGCCGGGCCACTGTCCTCGGCCATCTCCTCGGCGACCTTGACCACGGCGCGAGCAGCCCGGGGTATCTGCGGTCCGACCCGCCCGTTCGGCGCCAGTTCGACGGTGACGAACCAGCTGCCGGTGTTGCGCGCGGTCCAGCGGCTCATCGTCCCGGGGTACCAACTGCCGCAGTTGCTGGGCCGTCCTGGTTGCTTGAGCCCGATAAGGACGGCGGCGCGACGCACCCAGAACGCCGAACGCTGGTCGCAAACGCTCAGTACGGTGTTCCACGGCTGGTGGAAACTCAGCGTGCCGGTGGGCTGCAGCCGCTGGATGAACCGCATCATCACGCGGGTCTCGGGCTCACTGCCGGCCGCCCGACCCGACCGGTATTGGCGCGCCGACCAGGTGCCCGGGAAGTTGCGGTTCAGGTCGACGCCGCGGGCGTTGTAGCGGTCACCGCGAGCGGCGCCGTCGGGGTTCATCGTGCGGATCGTCCACAGTTGGTAGTCCGCGTCGTCGGGGATCGGAGCATTGCGCACCCGATCGGTGACCCGCAGACCGGCCGGCTCGCTGCCGTGCATCTGCCCCACGGACAGCAGCACGGTGACCGCCAACGGATTACCCTGCCGAAGCGCCCAGATCTTGCGACCCTGGGCCGAGCGGCCGACCAGCACTTTGGCCGTGGGGAAGATCGGCTCAGCCAGCAGCGCGCGCAACCGGATCGTGGGACTGGGCGACGAGGGATCACTGACGGTGACCCCGTCCGTGGCGGTGACGGTGAAGCTGTAGCGGGCACGGGCGGGCAGCGCGTCGAACACGCAGGTCGTCGTGGCCGAGGTGCAGGTCTGGCCCGAGGGATCAGCGCTGACCGTATAGGACGTCGCACCCGCGCTGGGCTCCCAGGACACGATCAATGAGGTGCCCGACTGCATGCCGGTCACGTTGGTGGGGGCGGGCAGCACGGCCGGGGCTGGCACCTCGTCGGCGGCTACGGGGGCTGCCCCGGCCACGACCATGGACAGCAGTACTCCGGTCAGAACCACGGACTTCATCGCACCACCGTACGTCATGAGCCTTGAAGCGAACAGATGTACGACGTAGGGTGAGGTTGTGCAGGTGAGCCTTTACCTCGACGCCGTGAGCGCGGACCCCGGGCGCCTGGCTGAGTTGCGGCGCACCGAACTCGGCAGCGGCGCCTGGATCGAACACCTGCCGCAGTGGCTCACCGATGACCTCGACGTGTACGA
>JALOLM010000217.1 GCA_025455985.1 Candidatus Nanopelagicales bacterium
GCCGGAGGGATGTCCGTGCACCACACCCCGGGCCACACTCCCGGCCACATCAGTCTGGTCCACCGGCCCTCCGAAGTCCTCATCACCGGCGACGCCATCTTCAACATGAACGCGAAGTTGTCCTGGCCGTTTGCCATGGCATGCACGGACTTCCCGCTGAATCAGCAGACCGCAGCGGTGCTGGCAGATCTCGACTATTCGGTTGCCGCATTCACACATGGTCCGCAGATCGAGGTCGGTGCCCGCGAGGCCGTTCGGGGCTTCCTGCGACGGGAGGGCGTGGTCCGGTGATCCGGGCCGCCCACGCCAAGCGCATCGCGATGACAGCCGCTTACGGCGGTGGAGGTCTCATCGGGGCCGGTGCCGCTGCCTTCGGGGTGGCCTTCGCGCAGGGCAGACACGCTCGCAACGAGATCGGTGTGCGGCGCAAGGCAGCGCCATACGCCGACGGTCTGTACGGAGCGCGCCGCCAGGGCACCTCCCAGCGTTTTGTGGTGCTCGGCGATTCGGTGGCCGCCGGGCTGGGAGCCGAGCACGCCCGCAACACGCCTGGGGCGATGCTCGCGCAAGGCATGAGCAATGTTCTGGACAAGCCGGTGCGCCTTGTCAACGTTGCCACGGTGGGGGCCCGCAGCGCCGATCTGCCCTCCCAGGTCGAGCGGGCGCTTTTGGTCCGCCCGAATGTGGCGGTCATCGTCATCGGAGCCAACGACATCACCCACGTCGGCCGTCCGCAAGCTGCGGTCGCGCACTTGGAGCAAGCGGTGCGCAGACTGCGCGGCATCGGCTGCGAAGTGGTGGTCGGGACCTGTCCGGACGTGGGGTGCGTCCGGCCCATCCCGCAGCCGCTGCGCTGGGTGGCCCGCCGGCTCAGCCGACAACTGGCCGCCGCCCAAGCGATCGCCTGCGTCAGAGAGGGCGCCCACGTGGTCTCATTCGCCGATGAGCTCGGGCCGGAGTTCGACGCGGATCCGGAGCTTTTCGCCGAGGACAGGTTCCATCCCAGTCCCGAGGGGTACGAGCGGGTCACGCAGGTGTTGTTTCCCGCGGTGCTGGCCGCTCTCGACTCGCCACGGGTGGGCGACGAGACATCGGCGGACATCATGGAACTGTCCGAGGCGGCCGTCGATGCCGCTGGCGAGGCCGGGACGCACCTCGTGGCTGGCGGACGGGGCCCGCGCGGGCCCTGGGCGTTGATCCGCAGGGTGCGCCGGTCCCCGGTGCCGGGTGGCGACGAGACCGGTGTCGAACCGGCATGACCTACCTGGAGCAGCTGCGGCGGACCGCGGAGCGCCTGTCGCAGTTGTCTGATTCGCGGCTGCTGGCCCACGAGGGGCAATATCGGCAAGTGCTGGCGGCTCTGACCCCACGACCCGTACCCCGGGTGCTTCCCCGTGCCTGGTCCGACCAGTTGTGGGTGGTCGGGCGTGATCTTCCCGAACCCTCTGACGACGTGATCTCGATGGTGATCGAGCTGCGGCGCTGCTTCGATTTGGAGATGCCCTGATCTTGGTGGCCTTTGGCCGTCGAACAGGCGTTGGGACCGCTCGCGGGTGTGCGAGCGGTCCCAACGCTGAGGGGGAGGGCGTTTAGCTCAATGTGGTGTTCTCGTAGAACACCGAGGACGTGGCATTCCAACTGCGGAAGCCGACCTCAGTGCCGTCGGGTTCGCGGAAGTTCGCCGAGCATCCGGAGGACTTCATCGCGGCCTGAAGGCTCGGAACGTCGAACATCTTGATCCCGTCGATCGAGGCGTACAGGGTGTCGCCCTTGTTCACCACGACGACCTTGTGCTTGGCCGAAACCTCCAGGCCGGCCGGCCACTTGACCTTGGCCACGGGGTTGCCGCACTCGTTGCCGTTGTCGTAGACCCGCAGCAGCAGCGCCTTGCCGAAGCCGGGGTTGACGTTGGCGTATCCGGGGTCGTACTGGAAGGAGTAGCCCGAGATCTTGTTGTTGCTGTTGATCGAGGCGCGGGTCCAGATGCCGTAACCCCAGCCGGATCGCAGAGTGGCCTCGGTGGTGAAGACCGCGTCGCGGGATTCGCGCTTGAGTGTGGACATCACGCGCGACTCGTTGCCGTAGCGCATGTCGACGAAGTTGCCCTTGATGTCGGCCTTGCCGAAGACCAGCTTCCACATGTTGGCGGGGATGGCTCCGGTGTCGCACCGGTTGATGACCTGGCGGCCGAACTCCTTGGACTCCTTGGAGTCCGCGGTAACCCCGTTGACGGTCACGGTGTAGACACCGCACGGGACCTGGGTGAAGACCGACTGGCCGGCTGCGTTGGACACGACGTGAGTGTCACTGAAGCCCTTGGTGGCGACGGTCGGCTTGATGGTCAACATCATCTTCGGGTACTTCGAGCTGGAGCCGACAGCCCCGGTGAAGTCGACCTTCACGGTGCCGCTGTCCTCGGCGATCTTCACCGAGGGGTCGAGTTCGGCTACTCCCACGGCGCCGTCCTTCTTCAAGGTTGCGACCTTGGACCAGCCACCGCGCTCGGAACCGATGGCGCGCACCTGGAAGGTCCATGTCAAGTTCGGGTCCAACTTGAGCTTCATGTACTCCTGGTCGGCGGGAACCGTGGCCCACAGCGAATCCTTGTTGCCGACGGCCCGGTAGACGACCTCGTAGGAGTCCACAGTGCCGTAGCCGCGCCATTTCGGCGCCTTCCAGGTCAGCAGCGCGATGGCGGAAGCCGCGGACTCGCGCACCACGGTGAAGCCGGTGGGCTCGGCCGGCTTCTCGTTGCGAACCAGGCTGGTGCTCGTCACGCAGGAGCCGTACTCGTTGGCAGCGGTGACCTTCACCGCATACGAGCGCTTGGGGTCCAGTGAGCCGAAGGTGATCCTGGTGTTGTCGGTCTGCTGCTCGTCGATGACCTTGCCGGTGTTCAGCTGCTTGAGCTGGACGTTGTAAGAGGGTGTGCCCGCGCCGGGGTTGCGCGGAGCATCCCAGAAGGCCACGGCGTCGGTGCCGCTCTGGTTGCGGTCGAGCTCGAGGTTGGTGACGCTGCCAGGTGCCAGAGGGGCGACTCGGTAGACGCCGGTCGAAGCAGTGGCGCCGTCAGCGTCGACCGCTGAGACGCGGACCTGGTAGCGGGTGCAGGCGCCGGGGGCTGCAACGGTCAGGTTGGTGGTCTTGGCATCGACGACCTTGGAGATGTCTTTGCTGCCGTCGAACACCGTGACCGTGTAGTGGTCGATGTCGGCAACGGCCCGCCAGGAGATGTTGAGTTGCTCCAGGCCTGCGCCGGTGCGCTCAACCTTGAGCGTTCCGGGTGCTTTGGGTGCCGCCGATGCGGAAAGGGCGGGCAGCAGGGTGAGGGACGCGGTGGTTACCGCAACTGCTGAGGCGATCGTCTTACGACGGAGGGTGTTTGTTTTCACACCAGCAACAGTGCCCAGCGGGATTCAAGGAAACCTCAAGGCACTTTCGGCAAACCGGCAGGATCGTGAGCGGCCGTGCGGTTTTTCGGCGATCTAGTTGCCTGTTTGCCACATTGCTGCAGCGCGCGGCAGGGCTCTTGGTGATTACGGGCAGACGCTGTCAGTGGCAGGCCGTCGAACCTGCATCCACGACACCCTGGCCCAGGGCGAAGAACTGCCACGAGTAAGAGTCCGGATCCAGCTGAAGTTGCAGTACCCCGTGGTGGTCGGTGTCCCGGAACTCGCTGGGCACCGCCTTGGCTTTGGCCCGCCACTGCGCATCGCCGAGTTCAGGGTCGTAGGTGACCTGACCGCCGGTGCCCACCACGAACTGGCGGACCCCCACTGTGAGCGGGCGACCGCCCCCGTCGAGCGGCCCGAAGCGCTCATAGTCAGCCTCATGTGCGGACAGCAGAATGTCGACGTCCTCGATCAGCAGGGTCTCGTAGAGCGCCGCCATCCGGGCGTCGGAGCCGGCGATCCCGTTCGACCATCGAGGGTGGTGCCACACGGCCATCGTGCACTTCGCCGAGTTGCGCGCGAGGTTCTCCTGCAGCCACTTGTGCTGCGGTGAACCGGCCGCACAGCCACCGGTTACGACTGTGCAGTTGGAGTTCAGAAAGACAACGTGCCATTGCCCCAGGTCCACTGCCCAATAGCCCTGCTCGGGACCTGAGCGCTCCCCGAAGTAGTCGCGGAAAGTGTTGGCCTCGTGGACTTTGTACTCCTGGTTGCCGATGGCCGGGTAGGTGATGTTGCGCAGCCTGCCCCAGCCCGGGTCGTATACCGACGCGTATCCGTCCGCGGTGGGAATCTCGTATTGGTAGTCGCCCAGCCCGATGAACGCGTAAGGCTGAAGGCCAACGGCGATGTCCGACACCGCCTGGGCCTGACAGTCCACGCCCTTACCCACGGCCGGGTCCTTGGGGTCGCAGCCCATGTCGCCGGCGGCCACCACGGTCACACTTTGTGGCTGCTCCTCGCCGCAGGAACGCAGCAGTAACAGCACGGCGGCGACGATCACCACCACAGTCACGATCGCACCGATGATGCGCCGGCGACGCTGCGGTGAGGGCGGCGCCGGCATGGCGACCGGCGGGCCCGCGGGCGGCCTGCTCAAGGGGTCATAGCTCACGCCGGCCTCCTACGCGCGCGACGCCGTCGCCACCATGCGCCCATCACAAGTGCAGCGAACGCCG
>JALOLM010000218.1 GCA_025455985.1 Candidatus Nanopelagicales bacterium
CGGGCGCGTTCGTCGATCGTTTGGTAGTTGTGCTCCCAGTCCACCGACAAGCCGAGCCGGCGCCATAGGTCCTCGAAGGCCTTCTCGTCCTCCTCGGTGAGCCGCTCGCACAACTCGACGAAGTTGCGCCGGGAAATGGGGGTCTGGTCCTTGCCGCCGGGCTGCACCTCGAAGTCGGGGTCGTAGTGCAGCGAGGGGTCGCATCGGACCCCGAAGTAGTTCTGCACGCGGCGTTCGGTCGGTAGACCGTTGTCGTCCCAGCCCATGGGGTAGAAGACCTCGAAGCCGCGCATCCGCTTGTAGCGCGCGATGCAGTCGGTGTGGGTGTAGCTGAAGACATGCCCCACGTGCAGCGATCCGCTCACAGTCGGGGGAGGGGTGTCGATGCTGTAGATCTGGTCGCGGGTGCGGGTCCGGTCGAAGGCGTACAAGCGGCTGTCGTGCCACTGCGAGGCCCATTTGCCATCGAGGCCGTCCACGCTGGGACGCTCGGGAATCCGCGGGTTGTCCATAGTCCACGATTCTATTGCGGGGCCCTGCGACGACCTCCTACAGCGTCGCGACGAAGACGTCCCAGGCGCCGTTGGTGTCCCCGGCGACGAGGTCGGGGTAGGTGGACACGAATGCGACGCGGGTGCTGTCCGGAGACCAGGCGGGGGCTTTCGCCTCGTAATAGACCGATGAGGCGCAGTAGGTCTCGCCGCTCTCCTCGTCGAACTCGTAGCCGCCGCAAACGGTCCCGTGTGTCGGGTCCGCCAGCTGCGTGACTGCGCCGGTGACCAGGTTCTTGACCAACAGGGTCGACGGCCCGGTGCCGCTGGACACGAAGGCGACCTTCTGACCGTCCGGTGACCACACTGGGTCGTTGGCGGCCCACAGGCTCTGCTCGCCTGTGGAACCGGTCGAGACCCGCTGGCCAGTGGTTGTGTACACGTCGGCGGCCTCGTTGGTGTCAGTGGGCACAAGGGCGGCGCTCGTGGCGTAGGCGAGTGCGCCGGTGGGACTCCAGGTCGGCGGGCCCCACACGCCGTGGTCGGTCGTGGCCGCGGTGACCGACGCGCCTGTGTCGGTGGCCGTGAAGACGTCGTAGTTGCGGTCGTACAAGTAGGTGGCGGGGTTGAAGGTCTCGGAACCTGCGGTGAACGCGATCCGGCCGTCAGCCGACCAGCGCGCCCCCTCGCTGCGCTCCCCGGTGCCGGTCCGCGAGAGGGACCCGCCGACCAGGGTCTTGATGTAGAGGTCACCCGAACCCGCGGCGAGGTTGGTCGCCGTGGAGCGGAACAGCACCTTGGTATTGCCCGGCGACCACTGCGGGTCGTGGGCGGCCGCAGGAGAACCGGTCATGTTGGCGCCGGCCTGCGTCTGTGACACCCGCTGCGGATTCGTCCCAGTGGCGGAAACCACGTATACGTCCTTGTTGGTGTCGGTGTCGCCGATCACCAGTTTGATCGTCGTCGTGAATGCGATCTGCTTGCTGTCGGAGGACCAGGCCGGTTCGCCGCCCCAGTTGTAGATGTCGTCCATCCGGGTGTTGGGCACCCTGCTCACCGCACCATCGGGCTGATGGGCCTTATAGATGTAACACCAGCCGTCGACGGTGCCGTTGAGGTTCGTCGCGCAGGAGCTGAACGCCAGGTACTGCCCGTCCGGGGACCAGGTCGGGCCCAGGGACTGCTTGTTCCCGGCGGCGCCCGCCGGGGTCCTGGACACCAGCGCGATCGATGAAGGGGCGGAGGTGGCCGGGAACGGCTTTTCCGGCAGATCTGTCGTGTCAACTGGCGGGACAGGCGGTTGCGGCGGCGCGGCGTAGACGATACGGACCCGGGCACCCTTGCGCTTGGTCACCGTCACCTTCTTCGGGCGGGCTGTGGCCTTCCAAGCACCGTCCGGGCGGGTCAACGTCCGCGGCAGGACGCGGTACGTCCCGGGTTTGAGATGACGCACCGTGCGATTGCCGTGCGTCTTCACCGTCTTGCGAGCCTTCTTGGGGCCCTTGAGTACGATCGTGGCCTTGGCCGAGCGGGGTACGCCTTTGACCGCCAGGACGATCGTGTGTCGTGATCGGACTAATGAGCGCGAGTAACGCGATCACGGTGATCCCACGTCGCATGACGTCCACCTCCCGTCCCCCTGGACGGCGGTCAGCGCCGATGCGGCCGTGACCGCATCTCAAGTCTACGCGCGAAACCCTCCGGCGTACCCTGAGTCGGTGACCGCCGAACACGCCGCCGCCGAGTTCGAGGCCGTTGAGCGGGCTCTGCTCGCGCGGTGGCCCGAACACCGCATCGCGCCGGACCTGACCCGCGAGCAGCGCCTGTGCGACCTGCTCGCCGATCCGCAGCTCACCTCGCAGGTGATCCACGTCGCGGGTACGAACGGCAAGACCTCCGTGGCGCGGATCATCGAGGCAATTGTGCGGGCCACCGGGCTGCGGACTGGCCTGATGACCAGCCCGGCGCTGCGCGACCTGACGGAGCGGCTGGAGGTCGACGGCGAACCGGTGTCGACCGACCGTTTCGTCGAGGTTTACCGCCAGATCGAGCCCTACGTGCAGATGGTGGACACCGAGTCGGTGGCAGACGGTGGTCCACTCATGACGATGTTCGAGGTCATTACGGGTCTGGGATACGCGTTGTTCGCTGACACCCCGGTCGACGTCGCCGTTGTGGAGACCGGGATGGGCGGCCGCTGGGACGCCACCAACGTCAACCAGGCGGACGTCGCCGTCATCACACCCATCGGCATGGACCACACCGACTACCTCGGCGACAGCCTCGCCCAGATCGCCGGTGAGAAAGCGGGCATCATCAAGCCGGGCGCCCACGTGGTTCTGGCGCCCCAGGAGCCCGAAGCCTTGGCAGTTCTGATGCAGGTGGTCGATGAGGTCGGCGCCACGGCGATCCTGCCGGGCCTGGACTACGAATTGGTGTCCCGCGGGCTTGCAGTGGGTGGTCAAGTAGTGACGATCCGGGTGGCGGATCACACCTACGAAGAGGTGTTCTTGTCCCTGCACGGCCGCCACCAGGCCGACAACGCCGCACTTGCGCTGGCGGCAGTCCACGCCTTCCTCGGCCGACTGCCCGAACCGGAGATCGTCGCCGAGGCGCTGGGATCGGTGCACTCCCCGGGCCGGCTGGAGGTCATCGGACGCCACCCGCTGACGCTGGCCGACGCCGCCCACAACCCGCACGGCATGCACGCCACTTCCGTGGCGATCCCGGAGTCCTTCCAGTTCGATCGACTCGTGGCCGTGGTCGCGATCCTGGGGGACAAGGACGTCGACGCGATGCTGGAGTCGCTGGCGGTGGTTGTCGATGAGATCGTGATCACCCACAACGACTCCCCCCGGTGCCTGCCGACCGCAGAACTGGCCCAGCGGGCCGGGCATTACTGGGAGCCTTCCAAGGTGCACGCGATCGAGGACTTCGCGACTGCGATGGTGAAGGGCCGGGAACTCGCCGGACCCGACGGGTGCGTGGTGGCGACCGGATCCGTGGTCACCGCGGGTATGGCCCGGTCCTGGGCCAAGTCATGAGGGTCATCGGGTCGGCGACGCTGATCTTCCAGGCGATCGTGTTCGCTCTGGCCATCCCCGTGGCCGCGGCACTGCGTCCCGGATACGGCGGCTGGGTCGCCGGGATCCTGCTGGTCCTGTCGATCGTCGGGGCCGCAACTGCTCGCCGCGGTGACATCATCGTCGGCACCACGGTGCAGGTCATCAGCGTGCTGGCCAGTTTCTTCACACCGATCGCGATACCGCTGGCACTGATCTTCGCAGGGCTCTGGGCCACGGCCGTGTACTACGGCCGCAAGGCAGACGCCGCGGATGCGGCCCGTGCGCAGGGCGAATAGGCCGCCCGTACCCTGGAAACCATGGCGATCGAACGAACCCTGATTCTTGTCAAGCCCGACGGCGTGGAGCGCGGCCTGGTGGGCGAGGTACTGTCGCGCATCGAGCGCAAGGGCTTCACCCTCGTGGCCCTGGAACTGCGCACGCTGGACGAGCAGACCGCACGCGCGCACTATGGCGAACACGACGGCAAGCCCTTCTTCGCGGACCTCGTCGAGTTCATCACCTCGGGTCCGCTGGTCGCCGGCGTGATCGAGGGTGAGGAGGCCATCGCGGCCTGGCGCACGATGATGGGGGCGACCAAGCCGGTCGAGGCGACACCGGGTTCGATCCGGGCCGACCTGGCCACGGAGATGGGCCGCAACATCGTGCACGGCTCGGACTCCCCGGCGTCGGCAGCCCGCGAGATCGCCCTGTTCTTCCCGGGCCTGTAAGGCCCATTGCGGCAAACCCCACCCGCGTTGTCGTGGGTCTTACGTACGATGAAGCGCACATCGGTGGGAGGTTGAATGGCTCTGCTGGCGGATTCCCGTCCGCGGCCGCGGTTGGGTCTTGGGCGCGAGCTCGCCGTCGACCTCGGCACCTCCCGGACCCGGATCTACTCCCGTGGTTCCGGGGTCGTCCTGGATGAGCCGTCTGTGGTGGCGATCCGCGACGGGGAGGTCGTGGCGGTCGGCGAACAGGCCAAGCAGATGCTCGGCCGGGCGCCGGAGCAGATCGAGGTGATCGAACCCCTCGAGCACGGGGTGATCCGCCACTACGACGCGACCGAACGGATGCTGCGGTACTTCGTGCAGCAGGCCCACGGCCGGTCCTTGATCAGCAGGCCCCGCCTGGTGGTCAACGTCCCGTCGCATCTGACCGGTGTCGAGCAGCGCGCGGTGCGCGATGCCGCCTACGCCGCCGGTGCGCGTCAGGTCTACTTGCTCCCGACGGCGCTGGCCGCGGCGATCGGCGCTGATGTGCCGAGCCACGAGACCCAAGGGCATTTTGTGATGTCCAGGGGGGCCGGTTGCACTGAGATCGCGGTGGTTGCCCTCGGCGGTATCGTCTCCGGCTCCAGCCTGCGCCACGGCGGCCGCGACCTGGCTTTGGCACTCCGGCTCCAGCCTGCGCCACGGCGGCCGCGACCTGGATTTGGCAGTCGTGGACTACCTGGCCGAACACTTCGACATGCGCATCGGTGAGGTCTCCGCCGAGCAGGTCAAGATGCAGTTGGGCTCGGCGGTTCCCGTCGATGCCATGCCGGTGCTGGCAGTGCAGGGGCAGGACACCCGCACGGGCCTGCCCAAGCAGATCGAATTGTCCGCCACCCATGTCCGCAAGGCCCTGCAGTCGCCGATCGAGCAGATGCTCAGTGGGTTGCGGCGGGTGCTGGACGCAACACCCGCGGAGGTGGCCGGGGACCTGGTGAACAACGGCCTGGTGGTCACCGGCGGTGCGGCGCTGCTCCAAGGTCTTCCGGAACGTCTCGAACACGACCTGGGACTGCCCGTTCGCCGCGCTGCCGAACCTGACCTGTCGGTGGTCGACGGCGCCGGTCGGTGCGCGGAGAACATCAACCGGGTGCGGCGACTGTTGTTGATCGAACCCGCCTTCTGACGACATGACCCGAACCCGCAACGTCGTCGTGATCCTGGTGGTGGCTTCACTGGCATTGATCCTGTGGGACCTGCGTGCGTCCGACACTGCGCTGTCCGCCGCGGTCCAGTCCGTGGTCACCCCGCTGCAGCGCACGGCGACCGCCGTCTTTGCGCCCTTCGGTGCGTGGGCCCGTGAGGTCGAGCAGTTCTCCGACCCCGGGGCACGGACGGTCGACGCGCAGCGTATCGACACCCCAGCCGGGTGGAAGACGGCCACGGGCAGAGTGGTCGCCGCTGACATCTCCGGCTCCCGCGCTGAGGTCACCGTGGATGTCGGGGGTGCCAGCGGTCTGCGCCGGGGCAACGCGGTACTTGCCCCCGGCGGGCTGGTCGGCACGGTGGTCGAGGTCCGGCCGGATGCGGCCGTGGTGCGGTTGATCACCGACCCGAGGAGCTCGATCGGGGCGAGGATCCTGCCCAGCCAGGAGATGGGGGTCGCGAACGGGACCGGTGTGGGTTCGGCCGTGCGCATCGATGTGCTCAACCCGGCTGCGGACATCGCGGTGGGGCAGAACGTCGTCACGCTGGGATCGGCGCAGCGTGACGGAATCCCCGCGGACCTTCGGCTGGGTACAGTGGGCGCGCTGGACCGGCAGTCCACGTCGGGGCGCACCGCATGGACGCAGCCGGTGACGGCGATGACTTCACTGGACACTGTGGTCGTCCTCACGGAGCCGACGTGACGACGCTGGCCGGGACCACCCGGCCCGTCCACATGCCGCGCGCAGTCCTTGTCGCATCGGTGTCGCTGCTGCTCGCGTTCCTCGTGCAAACAGCGGTCCTGCCCGCCATCGGTCTGTCTGCCGCAGTGCCTGTGGTGTGGTGCATGGTCTGCCTGTTCTCGCTGGTCCTCGGCAGCCGGGTCGGGGCGGTGCTCGGCTTCCTGGCCGGCTTGCTCCTCGATCTCACCTCCAGCGGCGTGCTCGGGGTGGGGGCATTGACCGGGTGTCTTCTGGGAAGCGCCGCCGGTGCGGTCCGCACCGACCGGTGGATCTGGTCGGGTGCCGGCTGGATATGGCTGTTGGTCTGCCTTGCCGCCGGTGGCATGCAGGTGGCCAACGACCTCGCTCTGGGGATCACGCCGGTCCTCGGGGTGGCTGCATTCTGGGTTGTGGGCGGGGCGTTGGTGTGCACTCTTGCACTCCTGCCGGCGCGCGCCTGGCTGCAGGCGGTGCTGCGATGACCGACCTTGACACCCGACCGCGGCTTCTGCGGCCCAGCGCCGCACCGGCGCACCGGCGGCTGCGGCTATTGCGGGTGATCGTCCTGGTGATCGGTGTGACGATCGCGGCGCGCCTGGTCTGGCTGCAAACCGCCGAGTCGGCGCAGTATCAGGCCCGGGCCGACGTCATCCAGACCGACGTCGTGGACGTGCCGGCGGCCCGGGGGGCGATCGTGGACCGGGCGGGCCGGATCCTGGCGGGCAACCGCACGACGTACGAAGTCGTCGTTGACCCGAAGCCGGATCCGCAGGTCGTGCAGCAGGTGGCCGCACTGGCCGCCACACCCGCGGACACGCTCGAGGCCCGGCTGCTGGTCTGCGGGCAGGCGGGGGCGACCGCCGGGACGTGCTACCGCGGCCAGCCAGGAGAACCCGTGCCGGTCCTGCAGGATGTGCCGATCCCGCTCGCGCTGGCCATCTCCGATGCCCGGCTGCCAGGTGTGGAAGTCCGCAAGGCGGCGGTGCGGGACTATCCGTCCGAGGCGAATGCGGCGGGTCTGCTCGGGTACCTGGACGAGCAGGGAGGAGTGGCCGGCCTCGAGGCCGAATACGATCAGGCTCTGCGCGGTGAGCCCGGCACGTCAGCCTTGGTGCCCGACCGCGAGGGCGAAGTCCGACGAGAGGTCGTCCAGGACCCCACTGCGGGCGCCACGCTGGTCACGTCGCTCGACGTCGACACCCAGGCCGTGGCCGAGCGGGCGCTCAAGGACGCAGTGAAGGCCGCCCGTGAGCAGGGCTACAAAGCCACCGGCGGATCTGTGGTCGTGATGGACGCCCGCAACGGCGCCATCCGGGCGATGGCCTCCTACCCGACATACGACCCGAACATCTGGGCGCGCGGGGTCACCGAGTCCGAGTACGCCGAACTCACCGCCAAAGATGCCGGACGACCCCTGGTCTTCCGGCCCACGCAGGCCACGGCCCCGCCGGCGTCGACGTTCAAGTCGTTGACGACGGTGGCCGCCGCGCGCGCTGGGTTCGACCTGACCGGCACGTACGACTGTCCGTCGGCAGTGGTCGTCGGCGGCCAGGTGTTCCGCAATTACGAGAGTCGCGCGTACGGTCCGGTGTCTTTGGCGCAAGCGCTGTCGGTGTCGTGCGACACGGTCTTCTACCGCCTCGGCTATCAGATGTGGAAACGCGATGGAGGATTGTCCGGAGACGGTGCCCGCGAACACGTCGTGAACACGGCAGCTGCGTTCGGCTACGGCGCCGAAACCGGGATCGACCTCCCCGGCGAAGTTGCGGGCGGCATTCCCGACCGGGCGCAGATCCGCGAGCAGTACGAACAGCGCAAGGACGACTACTGCAGCCGCGCCCGGACCGGTTACCCGGAAGAGCCCAATCGGGCGCGTGCGCGGCTGCTCAAGGCGTACGCACGCGACTACTGCCGGTCAGGTTTCGAGTACCGGGCCGGGGATGCCATGAACACCGCGATCGGCCAGGGCCGCACCCTTACCACACCTCTGCAGGTCGCCCGTGCCTATGCCGCCATCGCCAACGGTGGTCAGTTGGTCACCCCCCACATCGGCACACAGTTGCGTTCCCCCGAGCAGTCCCAGGACCTCAGCCCGGCGCCCGGACCGAAAGCGACCGACGACGCTGCCGCCTTGGCTTACGTGCGCCGGGCGCTGGCGACCACGACCGTGACGGGTACCGCGAGTGGGGCGTTCCTGGGCTTCCCCCTCGAGCAGTATCCGGTGGCCGCGAAGACCGGGACGGCCGAAGTTGCCGGACGGCAGTCGACCTCCTGGTTCGCCAGTTTCGCTCCCGCCGATGACCCCCAATACGTCGTGGTGGTCAACGTCGATCAGGGCGGGCTCGGCGCCGCGACCTCCGGCCCGGTCGCGCGTGCGGTTTACGAGCAGATCTTCGGGATCACTCCGTGACGGTGATGGACGCTCTGGAGCGTCCGCGAGTCAGCCACCAGCGTTTCGACGTATGGCTGCTGGCGTGTGCGGTCTCGCTCAGTGTCATCGGTGTGGTCATGGTCTACTCCACGACGTGGGCCCGGTTGGTGGCTGACGGTGACCCGGGGGGGTATTTCGCCACCCGACAAGCACTGTTCGTCGTGCTCGGGATGGTGGCGGCGTTGGTCGTCCAGCGCCTCGAACGCCCAGCCCTGCTCGTGCTGGCCGCCGGTGGCTACATCGCCAGCGTTCTGGGGTTGCTGGCCGTGCTGTCGCCGTTGGGCACGACCGTCAACGGCACCCGTGCATGGTTGACGCTGCCGGGCGGTTTCACCTTGCAGCCCGCCGAGTTCGCCAAGATCTTCGTCGTCTTGCTGGCCGCGGTCTGGCTGTCGGACCGGTCGGGGGTGCGAGGGTTGGGCGATCCGCCGGAGCCCGCAGCGGTCTTGGGCGTGCTGGGGGCGACCGGCCTGGTGTGCGGGCTGCTGTTGCTGCAACCGGATTTGGGTTCTGCGGTGGTGACTGGGACGGCAGTTCTGGGGGTTTTGTTCGTCGCGGGGATCCGTCGCCGACTTGTCGTGGTGCTTCTCGCTGCAGGTGCGGCAGCTGCCTTCTCGGCCTACGCGTTGGGGGTCCTCGATGCATACCAGATCGCGCGCTTCACGGCCTTCCTCGACCCGGCCGCCGACCCGCAGGGTGTGGGCTACAACGTGCAACAGGCTCTGATCGCCATCGGGACAGGGGGAGTGGGTGGTCAGGGGCTACTGGCCGGGAGCCACACGCAGGGCGCCTTTGTGCCCTACCAGTACACCGACTTCATCTTCTCGGCAGTCGGCGAGGAACTGGGCATGCT
>JALOLM010000016.1 GCA_025455985.1 Candidatus Nanopelagicales bacterium
GATCGCCACCACGATGGCGGCGGCGTAGCCCAGCCAGGCCAGGAAGGAGATGCCGGTGAGAACCAACCCGCACACCGCAGCGATCAGCGTCCCGCCTGCGAAGACCATGCCGGCGCCGGCGGTGCCTGCCGTGCGGCCGACGGCGTCAGGAACGTCGTAGCCCTGGTTGAGCAGGGTCCGGTGCCGGATCAGCAGGAACAGCGCGTAGTCGATCCCCACGCCCAGACCCAGCATCGTGCCCAGCGTGGGAGCCACGTCGGGGATGAACACCAGGCGGCTCAGCAGGCCGACGACGGCCAAGCCCAGGCCCACGGCGAACATGGCACTGATGAGGGGGACGAACGTGGCGCCCCAGCGGCGCAGTGTCAGGAAGAGGATCAGTACTGCCGACAGCAGGCCGAGCGCTTCACTCTGATGAGTCTCCGGCTGGGCCAGTTGCCGGGCCAGGAACCCCCCGATCGCCACGTCGATGTCCCCGGCCGCGGATTGGGCCGTGGACAGCAGCAACTCGGCCACCCCGACATCGGTGGCGTAGCGCTCGTTGACGATCACCGAGACCACGGCGGTGTGGCCGTCGTCGCTGAGCAGGTCCGCCCGGTCGGCTGGGGATGTGACCGCGGAGACCTGGGGGATGGCTGCCATCTGTTCGGCCACGTCCGCGACACGTTGCGCGCCCTGTCCGCTGCCCAGATCCGCGACCGGGTCGTGCAGCACGATCGGCGTGGCTTCGGCCGAGGATCCCGGGAAGGCCCGGTTCAGCAGGTCCTGGGCCACCGAGGAGTCAGTGCCCTTCCGATGACCCGCCAGCCTCGCTCGGCGCTGCGACGGCCGAGTCGGTACAGGAAGCCGGTCATGTCTGGCCGGCGTTTGCGGGCACTCGGCCACAATAGTGCCCGTGGGGGTCCGTTCGGCCCGCCGAAGGTGCGTGCCATCCTCACAGCAGGAGGTACTGCGATGGAACTCACCTGTTTTGATGTGGCGGTCGAGGACAAGGTCGCCCATGTTCAGCTCAACCGGCCCGATGCCCTCAACACGATGATCCCGGCCTTCTGGTCGGAATTGCCGCAACTGGTCACCGAGCTCAGCGACCGCGGCGACGTGCGTGCGATCGTCATCAGCTCGACCGGCAAGCACTTCAGCGCAGGTATGGACCTGTCGGTCTTCACCAGCAGTGGCTTGTCCATGGACGGTGAGCAGGGCCGGCGCAACGCGACCTTCATGCTCTTGGTCAAGCGCCTGCAGGAGAGTTTCACAGCACTTGAGCGTGCCCGCGTGCCCGTGCTCGCGGCCGTGCAGGGGGGGTGCATCGGAGGTGCCGTCGACATGGTGTGCGCGGCGGACATGCGCTACGCCAGCGCGGACGCCTATTTCACGGTGCATGAGACGAACATCGGGATGACCGCGGATGTCGGAACCCTGCAGCGCCTGCCGAAGCTCATCCCCGACGGGGTCGCCCGGGAACTGGTCTACACCGGCCGCCGGATGAGTGCGGCCCGGGCCGCCGAGGTGGGGCTGGTCAACGAGGTCTTCGACGACCACGAGGCGCTGGTGGCCGGGGTGCTCGACATCGCCGCGGAGATCGCCCAGAAGAGCCCGTTGACGATCTGGGGGGCCAAAGAGGCACTGGTCTACGCGCGCGATCACGCGGTGCCCGACGCATTGCATCAGATCTCGCTGTGGCAGACCGGGGCGTTCCAGCCCGCCGACATGATGGAGTCCTTCGCCGCGAAGGCCGAGAAGCGCGCTGCCGTCTACGAGGACCTGCCGCCGGCACCCTCAGGGATCTGACCTGCTGGACGTACGAGGCGTCCCGGGGGAGGATCTGCTCATGGAGATCGCGATTCTGGGCACCGGCACCGTCGGGCGCACCCTGGCACGGGCCCTTTCCGGCCTGGGTCACCAGGTGCAAGTGGGCACCCGCGACGTGACGGTCACGCAGGCCCGCGAACCGGCCGCTTACGAGGGTCTGTCGCTGCTGGCCTACTCCGATGCGGCCGCCGGAGCCGAACTGGTCATCAACGCCACGGCCGGCACTGCCTCAATGGCAGCGTTGCAGGCCGCCGGTGAGCAGAATCTGGCCGGAAAGACGTTGCTGGATGTGTCCAACCCGCTGGACTTCTCCGGCGGGTTCCCGCCGTCATTGTTCGTGAAGGACACCGACTCGCTCGGTGAGCAGATCCAGCGGGCATTCCCGGAAGCGCACGTGGTCAAGACGCTCAACACGATGAACGCCGAGGTGATGGTGAATCCGGGCCTGTTGGCGACGCCCACGGCAGTGTTCCTGTCCGGTGACCACGCCGGGGCCAAACAGCAGGCACGCACGCTGCTCGAGGGTTTCGGCTGGGAGCAGATCATCGATCTCGGGGGGATCACCACCGCTCGCGGCGTGGAGATGATGCTGCCCATGTGGCTGAACCTGATGAGTGCCTTGGGGTCGGCCACCTTCAACTGGGCCGTCGTCGGAGGAGGCGATCACGGATAGTAGCCGCCGGGGGCCATGCACGGCGGGTCGTCGCGCCGATGGCCTTCGACGGCCGTTTCAGCGCTACCTTTCGGGGTATGAAAGCTGCGTTCCTCGTCCTGCCGGTTGCCGCGATCCTCGTCGTGGCCGGCTGCTCCTCGTCGGATTCCACGGATGCGAGCCCCGCGCCGGAGTCACCGTCGGCCAGCAGCCCGAGCGCGTCAATGATCGGCCCGATCATGGTCAAGCCCGGCCAGACCGACGTGGAGGCCACCGTCGGGCGTTCGATCGTCTTCGACGTGGGCGACGACCCGGGACGCTGGAACATCGGCAGCAGCAACGAGCAGATCGTGGCGGTGACCCAGGGCGGCGAGCGGGACGGTGCGGTCTTCAACCCCGGTGCCGAGGCGTTGACAGTGGGGGAGGCGACCGTCACCCTCGTGGACACCGAGGGCGAGGATGCCCTGGAATACCGGATCACCGTCACGCAGTAGTCGCGCTCCGTCAGGGGCTGGGGAGGGGGTGGCTCAGATGAGCGGCGCGTCGGACTCTGCCGATCGGCTGCGCGCCACCCTAGACAGCTTGCTCGACCCGCATGTGGTTCTGACGGCTGTGCGCGACGATCAGGGGCGCATCATCGACTTCGAGTTCACGGAGGCCAACGCCGCGGCGTGCCGCTACAACGGCCTCGAGTACGACGAGTTGATGGGCACGAGGCTGCTCGATCTGCTTCCGGGGCATGAGACCGCGGGTTTGATGGACCGCTACCGCAGAGTGATCGAGACCGGTGAGCCGCTGGTTCTCGACGACTTCGTGTACCGGGTGGAGGTCCAGAGCGGCGCAGAACGCCATTTCGACATCCGGGGTGTGGCGGTCGGCGACGACATCGTCTACACGTGGCGCGACGTGACCGACCGGGAGGCCATGGTCGAGGAACTACGAACCGCCGAAAGCAACTACCGCGCGCTGGCGGATGCCACCACCGACATGGCCTACCGGACGGACGAAACCGGAGTGATCACCTGGGTGTCCCCGAGTGCAGAACGGGTTCTGGGATGGACCGCCGCCGAACTGCTCGGTCGCACGATCCTCGACGTGAGCGTGGACGGTCACGATGAGTCGACCCGCTCGGAGCGTGATGCCATCTACGCCGGCGGCGCGGAACCGGTCCGCAACCCCCCGGGTGTCTACAGACTTCGCCACCGGTCCGGCGCGATCGTGTCGATGTCGGCGACGGTGGCCCGGGACGTGGATCACCACGGGCAGCCCACGGGCGGTCTGCTGGTGGGCCTCAAGGACGTCACGGCGCTGCTGGCCGAGCAGGAGGCCGCCGAGCAGGAGCGGCGCAAGGCCGAGCGACTGCAGGTCTCCATTGACTCCGCCGCGATCGGCATGGCGATCACCAGCCCACAGGGGGTCTTCGAATCGGTCAACCCGGCGCTGGCGGCGATGGTCGGCTACCGCCAGGACCAGATGGCCGGGATGTCGTTCCAGGACATCACCCACCCCGAGGACCGCGACGCCAGCGCCGCCCTGCTGCACCGGCTCACGGGTGGCGAGTCCGACCACGTGAGTATGCGCAAGCGCTACATCACAGCCACCGGGCAGACCCTGTGGGTCGACCTGGCGGTCGGTGTGGCCCGCAATGAACGTGGCGACATCGATCACTTCATCGCCCAGATCATCGATGTCAGTGCCGAGGTCGACTACGCGGACGCGTTGGAGCGCACGGTCCGGCGTTTCCGCTTGCTGGCTGAGAACGCCTCGGACGTCGTCTACGAAGTGGCCCACGACTTCCGGATCTTGTGGGTCTCCCCATCGGTGCAGAACGTGCTGGGCTGGCGGCCGGAGTCGTTGATCGGGCAGTCGCTGCTGGACCTGTTGGAGGAGGACACGGCACCGGCCAGCCTCAGCCGGCTGGTGGAGGGGTTCTCACTGGACAGCGAGCCGCTGCTCTACCGCACGGCCACCGGCACATCCCGCTGGATGTCGGCGCTGGCCAGGCCGATCACCGATGCCGATGGCGGTTTCAGTGGCGCCATCGTGGGGCTGCGCGACATCTCCGCAGAGGTCGTTGCCGAAGACGCCGTGGCCCAGTTGCAGACCCGCCTGCGACTGGCCGTCGACGCAGCGCCCGCTGGCCTTGCCATCACCGACGCCGACGACGTGCTGGTGGACGTCAACCACGAGTTCTGCCGTCTGCTGGGCCGCCGCGAGCAGGAGTTGACCGGGCACAACATCCTGGTGGTCCTGCGCGCGGCCAGCAGCGATCCGTGCACGCCCGACCTTCGCCATGAGCACCAGATCTCCACCGACACCGGCTCCCGATGGGTGTCGCATGCGGTGAGCCGGGTGCCCGCCGACGATGACGGCGCTGAATATCAAGTGCATTTGCTCTCCGATGTGACCGGCAGCAGGCGGCTACGCGACGAACTTGCCCACCTGGCCAGCCACGATGGCCTGACCGGGGTCGCGAACCGGCGTCAGGTCCTGGACAGGTTCGCGGCGATGGCTGCTGGTTCGGGAACCTCGATGGGGGTGGTCTTCTGCGATGTGGACGGACTCAAGGCGATCAATGACACCTACGGTCATGCCGCCGGGGACGCTGTGCTCACAGCCGTTGCCAGCCGGCTGGCGGCAACGATCCGCAGTCACGACGATGTGGGTCGCATAGGCGGTGACGAGTTCGTGGTCCTGCTCGACCGCATCAGCACGCATGCCGATCTAGCAGCCGTCGCGGAGAAACTGCGCAGGCATGTCAGTGGCCCGGTCGAAGTCCACGGCCGGCGCATCCCGGTGTCGGCGAGTTTCGGCGCGGCACTGGTCAATCCCGACGACGATGCTCGCACCGCCTTGGACCGGGCCGACGATTCGCTCTACCGGGCCAAGGCGGCTGGACGCGATGCGGTCATGGTCGCGGACTGAGGCACTATTGTCGGGGTTGCCTCACCGCCCGAGGCGGGATGCGGCACGATAGTTCCACCGAGAGTTGATTGGAATCCTTATGCGCCGTTCACTGTTCATGTCTGCCGCAGCGGTGGCTGCCCTGGCCCTCGCGGGGTGCGCCAGCGAGGCCGACACTGCAGCGTCGAGTGCCCCGGCCAGCCCGTCAGCGAGCCTGGATTGCTCCCCGGAGACCTTGCAGACCCTCACTCCCGGCACGCTGACCATCGGGACCGACTCACCGGCCTACCCTCCGTACTTCGAGGATGACGACCCGAGCAACGGCGAGGGCTTCGAGTCCGCGGTGGCCTACGCGGTCGCCGATCAGCTCGGATTCACCGATGACCAGGTCACCTGGGTGACTGTGCCTTTCAACAAGTCCTACGCCCCGGGTGCCAAGGACTTCGACTTCGACATCAACCAGATCTCCATCACACCCAAGCGTGCGAAGGTCGTCGACTTCTCCAACGGCTACTACACCGTCAACCAGGCCGTGGTCGCCCTCGAAGACTCACCCATCGCGGACGCAACCACCCTGGCGGAACTGCAGGACGCCAAGCTGGGCGCCCAGGTCGGCACGACCAGCCTCGACTTCATCAACGAGGACATCCAGCCGACCCAGCAGCCGCTGGTCTACAACGACACCAACGATGCCAAGAGCGCGTTGGAGGCCGGCCAGATCGATGGCATCGTGGTTGACCTGCCCACCGCCTACTACGTGACAGCGGTGGAGTTCGACAACGCCAAGATCGTCGGCCAGTTCCCCGCGCAGGACGGTGGTGAGCAGTTCGGTCTGCTGATGGCCAAGGGCAGCCCGCTGGTCGGCTGTGTCAACCAGGCGCTTGCGACGCTCGACGAGTCCGGCGAGCTGCAGGCGATTCAGGACGAGTGGCTCGTCGGCGAGGACGCCCCCTACTTCACCGAGTAGTCGATGACCACTCCCGCCGAGGCGCCCCTGGAGGCACCTGAACTGCCGTACGTGGATCCTGTGCGCCGCGCCCGGGCCCGGTCGAAGTCCCGCCGGGACGCCCTGGTGGCAAGTGTCTCGACGGTGCTGGTCTTCGCGGTACTCGGTTACCTGGTCACGGCCTCGCCGGGCTGGCCCAAGGTCCAGGAGACGTTCTTCAACTGGGACGAGGCGGTGGCGGCGTGGCCGACCTTGATCAAGGCGTTCGTCCTGAACATCAAGATCTTCTTGGTCGCGGAGTTCTTCATCCTGATCCTGGCGCTGCTGGTGGCGCTCGGTCGCGGTCTGCGCGCGCCGGCGGCCTTACCGGTCAGGATCATCTGCACCGCCTACGTTGACTTCTTCCGCGGGGTGCCCACCATCCTGGTCATCCTGCTGTTGGGTTTCGGGGTCCCGGCGCTGCAGTTGCAGGGTCTGACGAACTCGCCCGTCGTGTGGGGCACGGTCGCGCTCATCCTCAGTTACACCGCGTACGTGGCCGAGGTGTACCGCGCAGGCATCGAATCCATCCACCCCTCTCAGCGCGCGGCAGCTCGCTCACTGGGGCTGTCGTCGATGCAGACCACGCGTTACGTCGTCCTGCCGCAGGCCGTTCGACGGGTGACCCCGCCGCTGCTCAACGATTTCATCGCTCTGCAGAAAGAGACCGCACTGGTCTCGCTGCTGGGGCCGATCGAGGTGCTGAGGGCCGCGCAGATCAGTGCATCGTCGAACTTCAACTACACCGCCTATGTCGTGGCCGCGTTGATGTTCGTGGCGATCACGTTGCCTCTGACGCGGTTCACCGACTGGCTGCAGAAGCGAGATGCCCGTCGCCGCATGGCGGGTGCGATGTGAGCCTGGTCGATGTCAGCGGCGTCCACAAGTCGTTCGGTAGCCTGCGGGTGCTGCGGGGGTTGGACCTCCAGGTGGATCTGCACGAAGTGGTCGTTCTGATCGGCGCGTCCGGTTCGGGCAAATCCACTCTGTTGCGATGCGTGAACGGCTTGGAGACAGTTGACGCCGGCGAGATTCGGGTCGACGACATCGATGTCACCTCCGCTGCCGTGGACCTTGACAAGGTGCGCCGGCGGGTGGGGATCGTCTTCCAGCAGTTCAACCTGTTCCCCCACATGTCGGTGCTGGACAACGTCACTCTGGGGCCGCGCAAGGTCCTGGGGGTCAATCGGCGGGCCGCTCAAGACCAGGCCCGCGAGTTGCTAGCGCGCTTTGGACTGCAGGACAAGGCTGAGGACTATCCCGACCGGCTTTCGGGTGGGCAGCAACAGCGGGTGGCGATCGTCCGGGCCCTGGCGATGAAACCGGAGGTCATGCTCTTCGACGAGGTGACCTCTGCCCTCGACCCACTGCTGGTCGGTGAAGTGCTCGACGTCATCCGCGAACTCAAATCCGAGGGCATGACCATCGTGATGGCGACCCATGAGATGGGCTTTGCCCAGGAGGTCGCCGACCGGGTCTGCTTCCTGGCCGATGGCCGGGTGCTGGAGCAAGGTCCGCCGCGGCAGCTGTTCGACGCGCCGCAGGAGGAGCAGACCAAGGCGTTCCTGGCCCGCGTCGCAGCGGGGCGTCAGAGCGCGTAACGGCGGCGGTACGCCTCGACCGCCGTGGGCAACGTCGGGTACATGTTCTCCTCGCCGATGAGGTGGGCCACGCCGTGGTCGGTCATCGGGATCAGCACGTCGTTTTTCACCCGCGCGAGCCACAGTTCGATGCCGCGGGCATCCAGGGCGTCGTGCAGTTCGGCCAGCACGTTCAGCGCTGTGGTGTCGAGTTCGACGTTGGCCTCCATGTTGAGCAGCACGACTTTTGTGTCCGGCTCGACCGAAGCATTGACCTTGTAGAAGAAGTCGTAGGCGTTCATGAAGAACAGGGGAGCGTCGTAGCGGAACACCACGAGCCCGGGGATGGTCGTGGGGTCCTCGTAGTCGTCGATGTCGTGCATGCCAGCCATGTTGTCGACGAAGCCGAGGACACCGTCGTGGGGCCGGGAGAGCCTGGCCATGAACTCCGCGATCGACAAGGCGATGGCGATCACAACACCGGGCAGGATTCCGAAGACAACCACGCTGACCGCGCAGGCTGCGGCGATGGAGACCTCGGCGATCCGGAAACGCGCCAGCGCCAGCCACTCAGCGGGGTTGATCAAGGTCAGCGCGGCGTAGACGATGACTCCGGCCAGGGCCGCCTGGGGGACCCGGGCGATGACCCCGGGAATCAGCAACGGGCCGGCGAGGATCACGGCGATGACGAAAATCGAGTAGAACCGGGTGGTCGAGCCCGACGAGTAGGCCAGGGCCGTGCGTGACGAGGAGGCCGACATCGGGAAGCCCCCTGCCAGCCCGCTGGCGACCTGCGTGCCCGCCAGCGCTCGCATCTCGACGCGCGCGTCGGGTTGGGCGTTGCCGGCGAAGGCCCGTGACGTGACCATGACGTCGGTGAACGACACGACCGCAATACTCAGGGCCGGGAGGATCAGGGCGCCGACTACTTCGAGGGACAGACCCGACAGCCCGATCTCAGGCATGGACAGGTAGACCTCGCCGACCTCTGGGACATCCATGAACAGGCCGACGATCGTCGCCGCGATCAGCCCGAACAGCGGGCCGGGGATCCGCGGTGAGATCCAGCGGCAGGCGAACGCCACCGCCACGACCACCGTCGCGATCGACAGGGTCTGCCAGTTCGGCACCTGCCAGTCGGTGGCCAGCAGCCCACCCACTGAATCGCCGTCGACTTCGTACCCCAGGATCTTGGACAACTGCGACATGATCATCAGGACTGCGACGCCTGTGAGGTACCCGATCAGGATCGGGTTGGACAGTAGATCTGCCAGGAACGAAGCCCGCAGCAGCCAGCCGATGGCCAGGATCGCCCCCACCAAGGTGGTGGTGATGGCCAGGGCGCTCGACCACGGGATGTTGTTGGCGGCGGCGACGGGGCCGACGGCAGCCGCGGCCATCAAGGCGACCGTGGATTCCGGCCCCAACGACATGTAGGGGTTGCGCCCCAGGATCATGTACACCGCGAGCGGCACGATGGAGACGGTGAGGCTGGCCGAAGGCGAGACGCCGGCCAGCGAGCCGTACGCCATGGCCTGTGGGATCAGGTAAGCGCCCACCGAAATGCCCGCAACCACGTTACGTGTCGCGAAAATGGACTTCCTGGTGTCGCTGGAGACCCCTGTGTCAACCGCCACCCACGCAGATTAGCGTTCACCGGCAGTTCATGCATGGTTCATCCGGGTCGGACAGCTACTTCAGCGTGACCGCCGCCGCGTAGAAGTAGTGGTCCGACTGCCACTTGGGCTGCTTCTTCTGCATCAACTTCGTGCCGTCGATCTTCTTCCAGACGGCCTTGGCCTTGCGAGTCAGCACCAGGTCGATCCGGGTGGGGATCACCGGGTCACCGGAATCGAGGCGCTTGCTGCTCTTGAGGGTGCCGGTCTGGCAGCAGGTCGCCCCCACCGCCTTGCCGAACTTGCCGCCTGCCTGCTTCCACGAGTCCTTGAAGTACTTGCGGGTCAGGTTTCGGTAGGTCGGGCTGTAGTAGCCGTTCGCGTCGCTGTTCAGGTCACCGGCCAGAATGACCCGGCCCTCGGTCTCCTTGGCTTTGCTCTTGGAGATCTTCAGCAGTTCCTTGCCCTGGGCGACCTGGACCTTGGACGGCCAGTTGCGCGGACCGTACTTGCCCTTCTTGCCCTTGCCGTCCTGCGACTCGACCTCGAGGTGGGAGGTGATCACAGTCACGGGCTTGCCCCGCCACGTGAACCCGGCGGAGGCCCAGCCGCGGTCGAAGGACAGTTTCGCGTCGGCGACCGTGAAGGTGGTCTGCTTGGCGAAGTTACCGTTGTCCGCCGTCCCGGTGAAAACGAGGTCCGGACTTGCGGTGTTGTACATGATCACATCGCGGTCCTTGAGCCTGACCTGGCAGCGGAAGGCGTCATCCAGCGGGATGATGCGATCGCAGCCGGGTGTGTTCGGCTTGTAGTACGGGATGCCCAGCGTGGGGGAGTAGCCGATGTCGGCGTTGTCGGAGACGCTGGCCACTTCGAACGCCAGGCCCTCGGCCATCAGCGCGTTCTTGAGGATGCTGAGGAACTCGTAGCTGGGCAGGTCCACCCCGGTGCTGCTGCTGGCCAGCCACTCGGTCACCTCGTTGAGGGTGATCACGTCGGGGTCCTGCTTCTTGATGGTCTTCGCGATCCACTGCGCCCGCAGCGGGAAGTCGGTCTTCACCGCGGTGTCGTACACGTTGGCAGCTGCCGGGAGGAACGCGACGATCCCCTTGGTCGCGGCGTTGATCGCATCGCCCAGCGAACCCCCGAGGTAGAGATTCAAGGTCATGACCTTCATGGCACTGTCCGGCGGGGCCTTGCTCACAGTCGCGGCCTGCGCGCCAGGTGCCAGCAGGCCCGCGCCCAACATCGCGGCTGCGGACATGGTCGTGACCAGTTTCATCGGGGTGCTCACCGTAGGACTCCTCCACGTGGACTACTGCCCAAGGTAGGTGGTGGCGTGCAGCGGTGTCGACCGAATCCGGCTTACCCCTTCAGGAAGGGTGTGATGTCCTCGAGTACCCGGACGTCCTCGATCGTGGAGGGGACCGGCTCTTCACGGCCGTCGGCGATGCCGCGCATCGTGCGCCGCAGGATCTTGCCCGATCTGGTCTTCGGCAGTCCGGGCACGACCACGACCTCCTTGAGCGCGGCGACCGGCCCGACCTGTTCGCGCACGGTGGCCACGACCTCACGCGCCAGGTCGTCGGGATCGGCGTCCACCCCGGACTTCAGGACGACGAAGGCCCGTGGGATCTGTCCCTTCATGGCGTCGTGCACCCCGATGACCGCGCACTCGGCGACCGCCGGGTGTGTGGCGATTGCCGCCTCGATAACGCCGGTCGACAGTCGGTGGCCGGCCACGTTGATCACGTCGTCGGTGCGCCCGAGTACGTAGAGGTAGCCATCGTCGTCGAGGAAGCCGCCGTCGCCGGTGGTGTAGTAGCCGGGGAAGGCCGAGAGATAGCCGTTGATGTAGCGGGCGTCGGCGTTCCACAACGTGGGCAGCGTTCCGGGCGGCAACGGCAGACGGATGACGATGTTGCCTTCGGTCCCAGCAGGAACCGGATGGCCCTCGCCGTCGAGCACCTGGACGTCGTACCCGGGCACCGGCACCGACGGTGATCCCTCTTTCAGCGGCAACGGCTGCAGTCCCCGCGGGTTGGCCGCGATCGGCCAGCCGGTCTCGGTCTGCCACCAGTTGTCGACCACGGGTACGCCGAGGGTGTCGCTGGCCCAGTGGTAGGTGTCGGGGTCGAGCCGCTCGCCGGCGAGGAAGAGCGCCTGCAGGCTGCTGATGTCGTGGTCGGCCAGCAGGGTCGACTCCGGGTCCTCCTTGCGGATGGCCCGAATGGCAGTGGGTGCGGTGAACAGTGCTTTGACGCCGTGCTCGGCGATGACCCGCCAGAACGCGCCCGCGTCGGGCGTGCCGACGGGTTTGCCCTCGTAGACGATCGTGGTGGCTCCCACCAGAAGTGGCGCGTACACGATGTAGGAGTGCCCGACGACCCAGCCGACGTCCGATGCCGCCCACCAGGTGTCGCCGGCGCTGATGTCGTAAATGTTGGCCATCGACCAACTGAGCGCGACCGCGTGCCCGCCGTTGTCGCGCACGACACCTTTGGGTTTGCCGGTCGTGCCTGAGGTGTAGAGGATGTACAGCGGATCGGTCGCTGCGACATCGGTGCATCCGACCGGCTCGGCGCCGGCGAGCAGCTCGTTCCAGTCATGGTCCAGGACGCCCATCTGCGCGGCCAGCTGCGGGCGCTGCAGGATCACGCAGGCCGTTGGGGCGTGGTCGGCCAGTTCGAGGGCCTCGTCCAGCAGGGGCTTGTAGGGCACCACGCGGGACGGCTCGATGCCGCAGGACGCGGACAGCACGACCTTGGGCTGGGCGTCGTCGATCCGGGCTGCCAGTTCGTGGGCGGCGAACCCGCCGAAGACCACGGAGTGCACCGCGCCGACCCGGGCACACGCCAGCATCGCGATCACCGCCTCGGGCACCATCGGCATCGACAGCACCACACGGTCGCCGGCCACCACGCCAAGCCCGGCCAGCACACCAGCGAAGCGGGAGACCTCATCCAGCAGTTGGTCGTAGGTCAACGTGCGCTGCGTGCCCGTCACGGGGCTCACGTACTGGACGGCTGGTTGGTGTCCGCGTCCGGCCTCGACGTGACGGTCCACGGCGTTGTAACAGGTGTTCAGCCGGCCGTCGGGGAACCAGCGGTAGAGCGGTGCATGCGTTCGGTCGAGGATCACAGTCGGTGCCTGTGACCAGGTGATCGACTCTGCCGCGTTGGCCCAGAAGCCATCCGGATCGGCAAGACTGCTCTCGTAGGTGCTGTTGTAGTCGCCCATGCGCCCAAGTCTGGACCGGGAGCCTGACGGCTTCCACCGCCACGAGGGTCGGCGTGGACGAACGGCGGATGTGGCCGGACGAGCGGTGCTCAGCCGGCCAGCCGGACGCCTACTTCCGCCAGCGAACGCGCTCGGTGTTTGGCCTGGGCGGTGACCGCCGCAACGGGGTCGCGGCGACGCAGGGCTCGCACCAGGGCCGCGTGCTCCTCGCGGATGTGGCTGTGGTTGGACTCCTCAAGGAAGTACAACCGGCGGTAGGCCTGAGTCGCATCCCACAGGCTGCCCAGAATGCGGCTCAGGCGGGGCATTCCCGCCGCCTCGAACACCGCGAAGTGAAAGGCCCGGTTGGTGCTGGCGATGGCTTGCAGATCCTGATCGGCCATCGCTGCATCACACTGTGCGGCCAGGCCTGCGATCCGGTCGATATCGGCATCGCTGAGGTGCTGGCAGGCGCGCGCGATCGCTTCGTCCTCGAGGAGTTCGCGCAGCCGGTAGACCTCCTGCATGTCCGCCGCGCTCAGCCTGGCCACGAAGTACCCGCGATTGGGCTCATGGATGACGAGGCCCTCGGCGGCCAGCTCGTTGAGTGCCTCGCGTAACGGGATCCGGCTCACGCCGTATGCCGCAGCAAGGCTCTCCTGGACGATCTTCTGTCCCGACTCGAGGCCCCCGGTGAGCAGGTCGGTCCGGATCCGATCAGCGATCGTCATCGGAACGCCGGCAGGCCGGTCAGCGCCTGCCCGATCACCAGCGTGTGCATCTCGTTGGTGCCCTCGTAGGTGTAAACGGACTCCAGGTTGTTCATGTGCCGGATGACGGGGTACTCCAGCGTGATGCCGTTGCCCCCGAGGATGCCCCGGCATTCGCGCGCGATGTTGAGGGCTTCGCGGGCGTTGTTGAGCTTGCCCAGGCTCACCTGCTCCGAGGTGATGGCGTGCTGGTCCTTCAGCCGGCCCAGGTGCAGTGCAAGGAGCATGGCCTTCCCCACCTCCAGGGCCATGTCGGCCAGCTTCTTCTGGGTGAGTTGGTAGCCCGCGATCGGCCGATCGAATTGGACCCGGTCGATCGAGTAGGAGATGGCAGTCTCCAAGCAGTCTCGTGCGGCGCCCACGGTTCCGAACGCGATCCCGAACCGGGCCTCGTTGAGACATGACAGGGGACCGCGCAGACCCTTGGCGCCGGGCAGCATGGCGTCGGCGGGAAGGCGAACTCCCTGCAGAACGAGTTCGCTGGTCACCGAGGCGCGCAGGGACATCTTCTTGTGAATCTCGTTGGCGGTGAAGCCAGGCGTATCGGTGGGGACCACGAACCCTCGGATGCCGTCGTCGGTCTGCGCCCACACCACTGCCACGTCAGCCACATTGCCGTTGGTGATCCACATCTTCGAGCCGTCGAGCACCCAGTCATCACCATCGCGGCGGGCCCGGGTGCGCATGCCGCTGGGGTTGGATCCGAAGTCGGCCTCGGTGAGTCCGAAGCAGCCGATCGCCCGGCCAGCAGCCATCTCCGGCAGCCAGCGCTGCTTGTGTTCCTCGGAACCGAAGTGGTGGATGGCGAACATCGCCAACGAGCCCTGCACGCTGACCAGCGAGCGGATGCCGGAGTCGCCTGCCTCGAGTTCAGTGCAAGCCAGGCCGTAGGCCACGGCGGAGGTGCCGGCGCACCCATATCCGTCCAGGTGCATGCCCAGCACTCCGAGCTCGCCGAGTTCGCGGGCGAGATCTCGCACTGGCAACGAGCCCGCGTCGAACCAGTCGCCGACCTCCGGTTTGATGCTCACGCATGGCGATCTCTTCGTCGGTGAGCAGGGAGTCGATCGCGAACAGGTCGAAGGGGGAGGTGGGCACGGCGGTCTCCTTTGTAT
This sequence comes from Candidatus Nanopelagicales bacterium, assembly GCA_025455985.1. Lineage (GTDB taxonomy): Bacteria > Actinomycetota > Actinomycetes > S36-B12 > UBA10799 > JADKAV01. Next base: position 14,651 of record JALOLM010000016.1, read on the forward strand.
GCAGTATCTGTGATTGTATACAAAGATCGGGTGGTGGTGCACTAGGGGTCGGGCGTCCGATCGTCCCCTGCCAGGCGCAGCGAAAGGGCCCCGCACTGTGGCGGGACCCTTTCGGCGTGTGTCACTTCGAGAGAGTGACCTTGCCCGAGGTGACGGATGCGAATCCGCCCTGGGCGGGCAGTACGACCCGGTACTTGCCCTTCGGAAGGTCGATGACGACCTTCTGGCTGTTGCCGCTCGTGCGGTAGGTCTTCTTCAGCGTCTTCCACTGCCCGTCAGTGCGCTTGGCCACCTTGACTTTCCAAGTGCGCGAGTTCGGGTTCACGTTGACCTTGATCTTCGATTCGGCCTTGGTCGTCGTGGCCTTGACCTTTGCCTGCTTCGGGGTCTCCGGCTTCACCTCGGGGGTTGGGTCAGAGGGCTCGGGCTCGGGCTCCGGTTCGGGCTCGGGGTCCACCGTCGGGGTCGTGGTGCTGACCGACATCGACAGGTTGTCGATGAGTAGTCCCTGGCCGAGCAGGTCGGGGGCTGCGGTGCCGCTGGCGCGGAACAGCAGGCTGTTGGCCTCAGGCATTTCCCTGCCTTCGCCCTCGCCGAAGTAAGCCTCGAATGAGCCAGTCTCCAGTACCGGTCCACCATCGACGCTCGCGCGGAAGATGTCGTTGTACGTGCCGGGCGTGCCGTCTTTGAACTTGACCACCTGCAACTTGACGGTGTGAGCCGTGTCGAGATCCAGGCCACGGGCCACATCCCTATACGCGAACTTCAGGTCGCCTTGGTCGTCGAAGAAGTAGTCGATGGCTTCGATGCGCATGCTCTCGACGCCCTGGTACTTCTCGTGGCTGATTCTCATGAGCCCATTGCGGCCGCCGTTGCCGTCGTCAGGTGAGACGCCGATGGCCAGCCCCTTCTGGAAGTCGACGGGCAGAATCGTGAATTCACCGGTGAAGGTGTTGTCCACGTCGGACTCCTTGGCCCCGACGGTCAACGACGGGCTGAAGAGCTGGTCGCCGAAACTGCCCGAGGTCTTCGCGTTGCTGATCCGCAGCGAGCCGGCGCCTTCCCGGCTGATCGCCGCGTCGAAGTTGCCCGCCATGCGCCACTGGTCCTTGGCGGCTTTGGTGATGGCGACATTGCGGAAAGTGGTCGAGTAGGACGTGCCGGGCTCTTGCTGGAGCTGTCCGATCTGGACGTCATCGATGTGCAGATCAATGCCCTCGAGCACGGTGAACCAGCCGTAGCGGTTGCCTCCGACCTTGTCGATGGTGTCACTGGGGTTGGTCAACACGCCCTCGAAGGCGGTACGGCCTTCGCCGTCGACCATGGTGATCTCTACGGCGAGCACGCCCTTCTTGTTCACGAAGCGGTGCTGCAGCGTGTACCAACCGGCGGTCGTGATCTCGGCGTGCTGACCGGCGGCGAGGTTGGGGTTCGGTGCGGAGTTACTGCTGTTGTTCGAGACTCCGACCAGCAGTCGACCGTCGGCACCCTTGGTGGCGTGGAAGATGAAGTCGCGCAGGTGGTTGCCGTTGCTTCCGTTGGTCGCGACCGAGTAGTCGAAGCCCGAACCGTTGGTCCAGGCGGGATCCAGGTACATCCTGGTCGAGGTGGACCACGTGCCCTCCCACTCGGGGGCGTATCCGCCGAACCTGGTGAAGATCCCGGCCTCGCTGATCACGGCGTGATTACCGCCCTGTGGTGACGCGATGCCGTCCACGCCGCTGGCGACCCGCTGGATCTCGCCACTGCCGTTCTCGAGGTAGCCGGACGTCCCGGCCTCGAAGTCCTGGGTCCAGCGTTCGACAGCCATGGCCGGAGCGGCGATTCCCGCTGTCATGCCCAGCGCCATGGCGGTGCCCAGAGAGATTGAAGCAATCGCCTTGAGGCGATTACGTGATGTGCTTTCCATGAAGTCCCCTCGCGTACGACGTGCTGTCTGCACGTCCACGGGAGGACATATCCCCGCTATGTATCAAACGAAAACGTGATCCGTCTCATACCAGCGTTCACTCGTGGGAATCCTTGGTCGTTTGGTGGTGGCGCTTCTGCCGTGCTTCGTCGATCCGGGTCGCCTGGACCACCGCAAGCATGAAGATCACGAACAGGATGACCTGTGGGCTCACTGCCATCGTGGCCTCCTTCCCGTCGCACCTGTTGAATCGGCCCGTTCGCCGGAAATGATAAGCCGGGTATCAGATGAGGCGGCGCTGGAGGCGGTTGGCCAGCGGCAAGTAGACGCTGCGCGGCAGCATCCTCATGGCCAGCGATACGGCTTGATAATGCGGCCCGGGAATGCTGACGCCATGTCCGGACCGCAGGTCGCTCAGCGCCTGCTCGACCACAGCGTCGACCTCCAGCCACAACGCGTCAGGCACCTGCGGGGTCACTCCGGCGCGCTGCTGGAACTCGGTGGGCACCAGACCCGGCGCTAGCGCCATGACCCGCACTCCCGTGCCCGCAAGTTGTTCGCGCAGGCCCTGGGTGAACGACGTCACCCAGGCTTTGCTGGCCGCATAGGTGGGCGACACCGGGTCCGGCGCGAACGAGGCGATCGAGGAGACGTTGATGATCTCGCCCTCCCCGCGTCGTACCATCGCGCGGGTCGCGGCGTGGGTCAGGCGCATGACGGCTCTGATGTTGACGGCCAGCAGACGGTCTTCATCGCGCACGTCGTGCTCGGCGAAGTCGCCGCCGTAGACGCCGATGCCCGCGTTGTTGACAAGCAGGTCGACGTCGGCGGCGCGCCGCTCCACCCGCCGGCAGTCGGCCGCCTTGGCCAGGTCGGCCGGCAGTACCTCCACGTCGATGCCGTGGTCGTCCCGCAATGTCGTGGCCAAGGACGCGAGCCGCTGCTCGTCGCGTGCGACCAGAACCAAGCCGTAGCCCTCGTCCGCGAGTCTGCGGGCGAAGGCCGCACCGATACCGGAACTGGCGCCGGTGACAAGGGCAGTGGGCATGGTTCAGCCTCGCACGCGGCTAGGACATGAGCCATATCGGGCGTAGCCTGGATGTGGACAGGGAGTCTGCGATGAGCAACAAGAATGCGAATGCAGGCGCCGCTGGCGGCGGCGCGATCTACGGTCTGGGGATCTTCGGGGCCTGGGTGTATTTCTTCCAGCAGGCTGACTCTTTCTGGGAGTACGTGTGGGCGTTCTTCCAGGGCATCTTCTGGCCGGCCTTCATGGTCTACGAGGTGTTCAAGACCCTCGGCGGCTAGCGACGGGGATCGGCGTCACCTTCTTGCGATGGCGCCACCCGGCCTGCGGGGATAGCATCAGCGCTACCTCTCGGCGCAATGCGGGATCCATTTGCCCGCGCTCGACGTCGGAGACGAAGGAACCGTGGAACGTTGACCACGGTCGGTGCTGCCGTATCAGGAAGGCCCAGGTAGATGGTTTCTCGGAACAGCGCTCTTCAAGCATGCTCCGTGGTCGTCGCAGGAGGTCTTGTCGCCTCCATGTCGGTCCTCGCCGGCGCGCCGGCCCAAGCGCAGGACTACAACACGATCACGTCGTTCGACGGCACGCCCATCACGTTCTACTGGTTCCCGGCTGTCGGCCTGGCCGAGGGCGAGCGCGCACCCACTGTTCTGCAGGGACCCGGCTTCGGCGGTCAGGCGCAAAGCAACCCCGAGGCCCAGGGCAGCGGCTCGGTCCCCGGTGTGGGCGACCTGCGCCAGGCCGGCTACAACGTTCTGACCTGGAATCCGCGGGGGATCTCGCCGTCCGGCGGTGAGGCACAACTGGACAACCCCGACTTCGAGGGCCGCGACGTGTCTGCGCTCATCAGCTGGGTCGCCGACCAGCCGCAGTCCCAACTTGACGCCGCTGGTGACCCGCGGGTCGGGATGACCGGCGCGTCGTACGGGGGTGGCATTCAGTTCTCCACGGCCGCCATCGACAAACGCGTCGACGTGATCGTCCCGGTGATCGCGTGGAACTCGCTGCAGACGAGTCTCTACAAGCAGACGACGATCAAGACCGGCTGGGTGAACGCGCTGCTGACCGGGGCCACCCGGCCGGGCAACACCTTCAGCCCTTCGATCCTCAAAGGTCGCGAGCAGGCGCGCAAGGGGTCCACATTCAGCTCCGAGGTCGTCAGATTCGCCCGAGCTGCCGGACCAGACCGGGTCCTGTCCCAGATCAAGATCCCGACGCTGATCCTGCAGGGGACCGTTGACAACCTCTTCCCCCCATCGGAGGCGATCGCCAACTACAAAGCCCTGCGCGCCAACGGGGTGCCGCTCAAGATGGTGTGGTTCTGCGGCGGGCACGGGGTGTGCCTGACCGACGCCGGAAACTCGAACCTTCCGGTGGAACAGACCTGGCTGTGGCTGAGCAAGTACCTCAAGGGCGACGCGTCAGTCGACACCGGTCCCGCGTTCACGTGGGTGGATCAGCGGGGCACCTACCGTAGCGCCGGGGACTACCCGACGCCGGACGGCCGAGTGCAGGCAAAGGGCGCGGGCCGTCTCACGCTGTCCAAGAAGGGTGGCTCAGGCCCCTACGCGGGCGAACTGCCTTCGACGATCTCGCCACTGTTCGCTTTGGTACTGCGGCCCACGATCCCCGCTCCGGCGAAGCGATCGGTGGACGTCACCGTGCGCGCGGAAGACGCCGCAGTAGTCGTCGGCACCCCCAAACTGCGGATCGCCTACAAAGGCAGGTCGGACAGCAAGAAGGTGCGGGTCCTGGCCCAACTGGTGGACAAGCGCACGAAGACGGTCGTCGGCAACCAGATCACTCCGATCCCGGTGGTTCTGGATGGCAAACGGCGCACAGCGTCGGTGCCGATGGAAGCGGTGAGTTTTGCGATGCGCCCTGGTCAGCGGTTGACTCTGCAGCTCGTCGCCCAGAGCAGCGCCTACAACGTGTTCCCGAAGGGCGGTTCCGTGCGGTTCTCGAAGATCCGGGTGAGCCTTCCGACCTACAGCGGCAGTTGAGGTAGTGCGTACCGTCGGTCGCTGGGTTCTGGCGGCGTTCCTCGCCGTCGCCGGGGTGGGTCATTTCGTCGCGCAAGACACCTTCCGTGCCCAGGTCCCGACGTGGATGCCCGAGCCGGAACTGGTCATCGCGGTGTCCGGGGTCATCGAGCTGGGGTTCGCCGCGGCCTTGATCCTGCTGCCGCGCTGGCGCGAACAGGTCGGCTGGGCCCTGGCGGCATTCTTCGTGGTGATCTTCCCTGGCAACATCTCGCAGTTCCTGACGCAGACCGACGCGTTCGGTCTGGATACCGATGCTGCGAGAGCTGTGAGGTTGCTGTTCCAGCCGGTGCTCGTGGTCTGGGCGCTGTGGTGCACCGGCGCTTGGCGGGCGTGGCGGGCTTCGAAGCGCGAGCAGTGAAGACCTGCCCCAGGCTCAATCGAGGCCGCGGCCCTGCGCCCAACGCGCCAGCTCCCGCCGGTTGCTTAATTGCAGCTTGCGCAGCACGGCTGACATGTGGGTCTCCACCGTTTTCACGCTCACGTAGAGCTCTTCGGCGGCTTCCCGGTAGGTGTACCCCCGCGCGATCAGCCGCATGACATCACGCTCACGGGCGGTCAAGCGGTCGAGTTCGTCGTCGGTCTGCGCAGCCGCCCCGGTGAACGCATCCAGCACAAAACCAGCCAGCCGTGGGCTGAAGACGGCATCACCGTCGGCCACCTGTCGGATCGCGCTGGCCAGAGCGTCCGCCGTGATGTCCTTGGTGACATAGCCGCGCGCGCCCAGCCGAACGACTCCAATGACGTCTTCAGAGGCATCGGAGACCGATAGCGCCAGGAAGCGGTATTCGCCGTGACACTGGCGCAGCACCTCCGCGGCGTTACCCCCGGGCAGGTGAACATCGAGCAGAACAACATCGGGCTCAGTGTTCGCGATCACCTTGACGGCTCCGGCGACATCCGCGGCCTCACCGATCACTTCGATGTCCGCGGGTAAGCCGCCGCGGATTCCGGCCCGGACCATCTCGTGGTCGTCGACGATCACCAATCGGATCATCATGCCTCCGGCAGCCATAGCGAAACCTCTGTGCCGCGCTCGCTGGTGCGGATCTGCGCGCCGCCGCCGGTTCGCTGCATACGTCCCCTGATCGACTCCGCAATTCCTCTTCGGTCCGGGGGCACAGTGTCGGGGTCGAAGCCTGTTCCCCGGTCGCGCACGTAGACCCGGATCCCGTCCCCAGCCTCGGCGTAGACGCTGATCTGCCCGCCGGCGTGTTTGGCGGCATTGAGAACGGCCTCCGCGGTGGCGCTGACGAGGGCGCGTCCGGATTCGTCCAAAGCTGCGTCGCCCACGCACACCACCTCGACGGTGACCGGGTAGTCCTCCTCGACCCGGGCCGCGGCGCGGGCCAATGCCGCGGCCAACGTTTGCGAGGGGTCGCCGGTGGGTTCGTAGAGCCATGAGCGCAGATGCCGCTCTTCGGCACGCGCCAGCCGCACAACACGATCGGGGTCATCGGCGTGCCGGCGGATCAGCGTGAGGGTCTGCAGTACCGAGTCGTGGACCTGCGTCGCCAATTCCGCGCGAGTCTGCGACCGGATGCGTTCCTGGCGTTCGGCGGTGAGTTCCCGGTACAGGCTCACGACCCACGGCATCGCGATCAGTGCAACGCCCACCAGCAGCAGGATCCCGACTGCCGCCGCGCTGAGCAGTGACTGCAGTTCCAGACCCGTCGCGGCCAGACCGACGATGCCCAGCAGGACCAGGAGTAAGCCCAACAGCAGCGCGGTCCATTGCATCCCGTCGGCGCGCAGTCTGCGCGCGGGCTGCACCCGGGTCCACACCACCGTGGCGCCCAGGGCGATCACGGCCAATGGCAGGCCGATCTGCATCCACGGGTTTGCCGGCACGATGAGGAATCCGCCGATGACCAGCGCAGCGAACGCCAGGAGCCGGGCAGTATCCGACTGGTCGTCCTCGCGGGCAGGCAGAACCGCCCAGTACGCCGCATAGGCTACGACCCCGATGCCTCCCAGGAACGTGAGCACCACGAAGGCCGCGCGGACGGCACCCAGCGGCCATCCCAGGTGATCGGCCAGTCCGGCGGCTACCCCGCCGATCCAGCGGCCGCGGGTCTCCCGGTAAGCCCGGGGGGCGGCGGCGACGGTGCTCATACCCCGATCATCGCGCACGGACCGTCCCTGGGGGATCCGGGTGAAACCCTGAGTCAGGGTTCAGGGTCGTCACCTGATGTGCTGGAGTCAGGTCCGCGGCCACTGTGGAGACATGAGTGAAACAACGATGGAGATGAGTCCACCCCCGGTCACTCCCAAGCTGCTGCGACGCAGCTCCAGTGATCGGATCTTCGGTGGTGTGTGCGGCGGTCTCGGCCGCTATTGGAATGTCGACCCTGTAGTACTGCGGGTCGCGTTCGGTGTGTCCCTGCTGTTGGGCGGATTCGGCCTTTTCGCATATCTGGCCATGTGGCTGTTGGTGCCTGACGAGACGGCGCCGGCAGATGCTCGGATCAGCGAGTCCTGGGGGCTGCGTATCGTCGGCTCAGTCGTCGCGTTCATCGCTGCGATGATCGGGCTCGGGCTGCTCTTCAGCGACTCCGTTGGCGGCGGCGGCGTGGTGCTCGGCGCACTGATGGCCGCCATCGTGGTGTGGATCGTGATGAGCCAGCGCCCGTCCTCTCCTCCTGTTGCCGAGCCTGAGCCCGGTTACGCCTATGGCGGCTCGGGTGGCTACACGCCGACGACCATGCTTGAGCAACCGCCAGCGCCGCCGGCAGCCCCCCGCGAACGCTCCTACCTGGGGCTGATCGGGCTGTGTGCGGCGATCGCAGCGACTGGTGTCGCGCTGCTGCTGACCGACAACCCGACGGTCGTGCTCGCCACGGGCTTGCTGGTCCTGGGGATCACACTTCTTGTGAGCGCTTTCCGAGGCCGTGCGCGCTGGCTGATGCTGTTCGCGGTCCCGCTGCTGCTGGTTCTGGCGATGGTCTCGCAGGTCCAGCGCGCGGACATCACGACCGGTGAGGTCACGTGGTTCCCCAGCCCGCAGCAGACGAGTTACTCCCTGACGGCCGGAACGCTCGATGTGGCCTTCGACGACTGGGAGGGTCAACCAGGGCAGGGCGACCAAGTGAGTGTCGATCTCGGTGTCGGGGAAGTCAGGATCGCCGCTCCGCGCAATTGGGACCTCGTGGTGGTCAGCGACATCCGTGCCGGTGGCGTGCAGGTCGACGGCCGGCCCGTGGATTCGCAGTCCTTCAGCAGTCTCGACCGCACTCGGATCCCGGCATCGTCGGGGAAAGCTGAGGGAACGATGCTCGTGGATGTGACAGTCACCGCGGGGGCAGTCGTGGTCGAGACGGGGGCGCCCGCCGCAGGAGGGGAGCCGGAAACGGCCCCACGTGAGAACGAGACCAAGAAGGAGAAGGCCGCATGAGTAAGCACCCGATCGATCTGTTCAGCCTCGGGGCGGGGGTCATGTTCACCCTCTTCGCTCTTGGCTACCTGTTCGTCCCTGCGTCGATGAACGTGGTGGTCGTCCTGCCGCTGATGCTCATCGGACTCGGCGGTTTTGGGATTGCTGCTGCGATCCTTGCCCAGCGTCGCAGGCAGATTCCAGTCGAGGATCTGTAGAGCTCGAAGGGGCCGGACCCAGGTGATGGGTCCGGCCCCTTTGCCGCGCGTGGCCTGCGAGATCGGGTATATGTTGCGGCAATGCGCTCACGTTTGGTTCTCCTCGGTGCCGGTGCCCTTGTGGCAGCAGCGACTCTGTCCGGCTGTTCGGCCTCCGAACTCGACGTCGACAAGCTCGAATCCACAATCTCCACCGAGATGCAGAGCCAACTCGGCCTGGATGCCGCACCGACCGTCACCTGCCCCGACCCGATCCCGATCGAGCAGGGCCAGGTCAGCACGTGCACAGCCGAACTCGATGGCGAATCCGTCAACATCGAAGTGACCCAGGACGACGATCAGGGCAATGTGACCTGGCAGGTCGTCTGAGCAGTAGCAAGACGCAGGCGTCCCCACGGGTGAGGCCTGCAGTGGAGAAACGATGACCCCCACCCAACCGAGGACCCGGGTTGAGGCCGACAGTCACGACCTCATCCGCGTGCATGGTGCCCGCGAGAACAACCTCAAGAATGTGGACATCGAGATCCCGAAACGGCGCCTGACGGTGTTCACCGGGGTCTCCGGTTCGGGCAAGAGTTCGCTGGTGTTCGCCACCATCGCTGCGGAGTCCCAGAGGCTGATCAACGAGACGTACAGCGCGTTCCTGCAGGGTTTCATGCCGACGTTGTCGCGCCCCGACGTGACCGCTGGCACCGTAACTGACGCCAACGCGATGCTGCGAATCCTGTTCAGCCGGCTTGGCCAACCTCAGATCGGACCGCCCAACGCCTACTCCTTCAACATCCCGTCGGTGCGTGCCAGCGGTGCGATCACGGTGGAACGGGGAGAGGGCAAGACCCGCACGGAGAAGGCGACATTCACGCGCCTGGGCGGCATGTGCCCGCGTTGTGAAGGCATGGGATCGGTGACCGACTTCGACCGGACCGCGCTGTACGACGAGAGCCGTTCGCTGAATGAGGGCGCGATCATCGTCCCGGGGTACAGCATGGACGGCTGGTATGGGCGGATCTACCGTGGGTGCGGTTTCTTCGATCCGGACAAGCCGATTGCGAAGTTCACCAAGCGGCAGCTGCAGGATCTGCTCTACAAGGAACCCACGAAGATCAAAGTCGACGGGATCAACGTCACTTACGAGGGCCTGATCCCGAAGATCCAGAAGTCGTTCCTGTCCAAGGACGTCGAGGCGATGCAACCGCACATCCGGGCGTTCGTCGAGCGGGCGGTCACGTTCACCACCTGTCCAGAGTGTGAGGGCACCCGCCTGAGTGAGGGGGCGAGGACCTCGAAGATCAAGGGGATCAGCATCGCCGACGCTTGCGCGATGCAGATCTCCGATCTGGCGGCATGGGTGCGCGGCCTCGACGAGCCGTCCGTAGCGCCGTTGGTGGTGGGGCTGCAGCACCTGCTCGACTCGTTCACCGAAATCGGTCTGGGCTACCTGTCGTTGAACCGGCCGTCGGGAACACTGTCTGGCGGGGAGGCGCAACGCACGAAGATGATCCGACACCTCGGCTCTTCGCTCACCGATGTCACGTACGTGTTCGACGAGCCTACGATCGGGCTGCACCCGCATGACATCCAGCAGATGAACGGCCTGCTTCTGCGTTTGCGGGACAAGGGCAACACCGTGCTGGTGGTCGAGCACAAGCCGGAGACCATCGCGATCGCCGACCACGTCGTGGATCTCGGCCCCGGTGCCGGGACCGCCGGTGGCACGGTGTGCTTCGAAGGGGCTGTCGAGGGGTTGCGGGCCAGCGACACCATCACCGGTCGACACCTGGACGACCGCGCGCAGCTGAAGCAAGCCACGCGGACTGCCACCGGCGCTCTGGAGATCCGTGGGGCGTCGACCAACAACCTCCAGGACGTCGACGTCGACATCCCGCTCGGTGTGCTGTGCGTCATCACCGGGGTGGCCGGCTCGGGCAAGAGTTCGCTGATCCACGGCTCGTTGTCCAAGCGCGACGACGTCGTGACCGTCGACCAGTCGGCGATCCGTGGGTCGCGGCGCAGCAACCCGGCCACCTACACCGGCCTGCTCGACCCCATCCGCAAGGCGTTCGCGAAGGCCAACGGCGTCAAGCCCGCGCTGTTCAGTTCGAACTCCGAGGGTGCCTGCCCGACGTGCAACGGTGTCGGCGTCATCTACACCGAACTCGGGGTCATGGCCACCGTCGAGTCCACCTGCGAGGACTGCGAGGGCAAACGGTTCCAGGCCTCAGTTCTGGCCTATCAGCTCGGCGGGTTGAACATCGCCGAAGTGCTCGCATTGCCGGTCAGCGACGCGCTGAGTTTCTTCGACGGCGGCGATTCCCGGGTGCCCGCTGCGCACAAGATCCTCGACCGGCTCGCCGACGTCGGCTTGGGTTACCTCACACTCGGCCAGCCCTTGACCACGCTGTCCGGAGGTGAGCGCCAGCGGCTCAAGTTGGCGACCCGCATGGGCGAGAGCGGTGGGGTCTACGTCCTCGATGAGCCGACGATCGGGCTGCACCTGGCCGACGTCGAACAACTCCTCGGCCTGCTCGACCGGCTGGTTGACGCCGGCAAGTCGGTCATCGTGATCGAGCACCATCAGGCAGTCATGGCGCACGCCGACTGGATCATCGACCTTGGTCCCGGCGCGGGGCACGACGGCGGACAGATCGTCTTCGAGGGCACGCCGGTGGACCTCGTCGCAGAACGCAGCACGCTCACCGGCCGGCACCTCGCCGCCTACGTCGGAGCCTGAGCCTGGCTGCTCAGGCGGACAGACAGGTCGCGACCGCGGTGATGGTCAGAGCAGCGCCGGAAAGGTTCCGGTACGTGACGGCCCAGCCATTGCCTGAGGGAGCAGACCGCACCATGAAGATGTTGTCGTTGCCTCCCAGAGTCGCGGTACCGCCGCCGCTGATCATCTGCGTGCCGGCCGGGCACGTGACGGCAACTGTCGCAGTGGTGGTGTTTGCGATACCCGCTCCGTTGGTCGCCACCTGGGTCGGGCCGAATTCCCGGGCCTTGACTGCGTCTTCGGCGAGCTTGGCGCTGGTCACGGCGCCATCGGCGATCTTCGCTGTGCTGATGGCGTTGTCCGCCACAGTCTGGGCCAGCAGGACCTCCAACGTCGGCGCCCGATCGGTGATCGCCTTGTTCGCCTGGTTGGTCGCGATCTTGCGGACCTTGGCCTTGGTCAGGGCCTGGAGGCCGGAGTCGGGGGCATCGGGGGCATCGGGGGCAGCCATCGCCGTGCCGCCCGCGAGGAGGGTGATGGCGGCGAAGGAGACGACCAGTGCTGGTGATGGCCGGAATCGGGAGAGGTTGTCCAACATGAGTGCCTACCTTGCTAGTCGGTGCTGCAGTCCCGGGACGACACCGCAGTAAGGGCAGCCTTGCCTCGATGCGTCACGGCCGCGTCATCAGCACGTCACCGGGACATACGAGGCGAGGCGGTCCGAAGGTGGGATGCCAACGCGCACACCGATGGCAAAGACTGGTTGTGGCAGGAGTCATCATCGTGGCAGCAACTGGGACGTTCTCCGACGACGCGAGCGAACCCTCGCTGAGAATCTTCCTGCCCACAGCAGCGCCTGCCATGACCGTGACGCTGCTTGGAGGTTTTGGTCTCGAGGTCGACGGGCGGGCCGTTGAACTGACTTTGACCACGCAGCGCCTTGTTGCCTTGTTGGCTCTCGGCGGCAGGTCCAGCCGGTCCAAGCTCGCGGGGGTTCTGTGGCCGGACGCACCGGAAAAGCGCGCCGCGGCCTGTTTGCGTTCAGGGATCTGGCGGGTCAACCGCGAGGCCGATGGACTCATCGACGCCAACCGGTTCACCCTGGATCTCGGGGCGGACGTCGCCGTCGATGTCCGAACCTTCGTGCGCCTTGCCACGGATCAGTTGCGTTCGACGAGTTCAACTCCGGCCCGCGATGTGACGGGTGCGATCGGACACAGTGAGGACCTGCTGCCTGACTGGGACGACGAGTGGATTCTGGCCGACCGGGAGCGGTTGCGTCAGTTACGTCTACATCTGCTCGAGGAGCAGGCCGAACGCTTGACCCGGACCCGCAGTTACGCACTCGCACTGGATGCAGCGCTCGCAGCCGTAGCCGCCGATCCGCTGCGGGAGAGCGCGCACCGGGCGATCATGCGCATCCATCTGGCCGAGGGCAACGCCTCTGAGGCACGCCGCGCGTACCAAACGTGCCGCGCCCGGTTGCTCAAGGACCTCGGGGTCGAGCCCTCGGAGATCACGACACGAATGGTGCGGGCGGCGGCGGGTGGATGAACTCTCCGTCGGCAGCAGTAGACTCCCAACTTCTGCCGCCTGCCTTGTGAGGTCTCATGCGACGCAACCGCTCCATCGTGTCCGCAGCACTGGTCGCTCTGACTGTGCTTGCCGGGTGTTCATCGTCGGGGGATCCTGCGGCGTCCCCATCGCCGACCGGGAGCTCCGAGGCTCCGGAGTATCAGGCGGCCTTGGAGCAGCAGATCCCTGAGATCATGAAGGCCAACGCGATCCCCGGGGTAGGCATTCTCATCCGGTCGCGTGACCAAGGCGACTGGCAGGCAACTTTCGGGACAGCGGATCTCGAGCAAGAAGTGCCAGTCAGTATCGACGACACCTTCCGGATCGGCAGCAACACCAAGACCATGACCTCGACGGTGATCCTGCAACTTGCGCAGGAAGGCGAACTCGCCCTCGACGATCCGATCTCGAAGTATGTGAAGGGTGTACCCAACGGTGACGAGATCACCATTGCGCAGCTGTCTGAGATGCGCAGCGGCCTGTTCAGCTACACCTTCGACAAGAAGTTCAACGAGACGCTGGACAAGGAGCCACAGAAGGCCTGGACACCGCAACAGCTGCTGGATATCGCGTTCTCCCAGAAGCAGAACGGCAAGCCGGGTCAGGAGTACGACTACAGCAACACGAACATCGTCCTGCTCGGTGTGGTCATCGAGAAACTCACGGGGATGTCGGCCACCCAGGCCTTCGAGGAGCGGATCTTCACCCCGTTGGGTCTGACTCGCACAGCGCTGCCGCTACCCGACGAGTACATGCTGCCGGACCCGCACCCACAGGGTTACCAGTTCGGGACGAACGTCGAGACCATCGAGTCGTATGCGGTGCCGGAGGCGGACTTGCCAGCCGCTCTGGATGGATCGCTGAAGCCGATCGACTACACCGATTCCAACCCGTCATGGGCCTGGACCGCGGGCGGCGCGATCTCGACGGCCGACGAGTTGGCCACGTACGCCGAGGCGCTTGTGGACGGCGGCCTGTTGGATGCCCAAATGCAGAAGACCCGCATGGACAGCCTGCAGCCGATCGCGCCGGGAGCGCCGGTGAGCTACGGCTTGGGCATCGCGCAGTTCGCCCCGAACCTGTACGGCCACGATGGGCAACTGCCTGGCTTCTCCTCGTTCATGGCGCGCGACTCCCAGGACGAGAACACGATCATCATCTTCGCGAACCTGTCGGCCTCCCCGGTCGACGGTGAGAACGCCGCCGTCGTGCTGGGCAAGGCAGTGATCGCCGCGCTGTACGGTTCCTCGGCTGTGCCGGGTGGTGATCCGGCGGGGGCGCCGGCCTCTACGCCGAGCAGCTGAGGGCGTCCTCCGGTTGGCGAACGGCCGTTAACCGCGCAGCTCCTGTATGACGACCAGCGATCGCGGCTGGACCTCGCGCAGCGCGCCGGCTTGGACCTCGGGGGGTTCGGCATCGGCCGGCCATTCGGCGGTGTCGAAGACCAGGCGCCAGTGGGTGTGTGCGGTGCGCCCGGGCACGAGGCAGGTGGCTGGCAACTCGGAGGCGTTGAAGAACAGCGCGAACGAGGAGTCCTGCAGTGGCTGGCCGAACCGGTCGCGCTCGTTGAGGGCCGCACCGTTGAGGACCACTGTGAGGGTCTTGGCATAACCCACTTGCCAGTCCTCGTCGGTCATCGGATCGCCGCTGGGCCTAAGCCACGATATGTCCGGCACCTGGTCCCAGGACTCGATGCGGCGGCCCTGGAAGAACCGCTGGCGCCGGAACACCGGGTGCCGCCGGCGCAAGGCCGTGAGCAGGCGGGTGAACTCCAGAAGATCGCGATCCGGGTTCTGCCAATCCACCCAGGTCAGTTCGTTGTCCTGGCAGTAGGCGTTGTTGTTGCCCCGCTGGGTCCGGCCCATTTCGTCGCCGTGCAGGATCATCGGCACACCTTGGCTGAGCAGGAGTGTGGCCATCAGGTTGCGCTGCTGGCGCGAGCGCAACTGGGCAACGGCAGGGTC